>SMVS01000077.1 GCA_004357435.1 Nitrospina sp.
GAAGTCGGGACGATCAACAAGGGGATGGGGCTTGCGGCAACAATAATTGGCGCACTGTTCGGTGGCACGCTGATGTCTCGTTGGGGTTTGTACCGGTCAATGATGACCTTTGGGATTCTGCAGGCGGTTTCCAACCTTTCATTTATGGTGCTCGCGGCCATCGGGAAAAGTTACCCGATGATGGTCTGCGCCGTGGCGTTTGAAAATCTAGCCGGTGGTATGGGTACAGCGGCTTTTGTCGGATTTTTAATGACGCTTTGCGACCATCGCTTCACCGCCACACAGTTTGCCCTGTTCTCAGCATTGGCTTCCATTGGGAGAGTGTTTGTAGGACCCCCATCCGGTTTTCTGGTCGAGGAGGTGGGATGGATCATTTTCTTTTTCATAACTTTTCTGGCGGCTTTGCCCGGCTTGGTTCTTCTCCGGTTCATGAAGAAGACCGTTCAAGACCTGGAGCATGAAAATAACTGGCAAAATAGTTCCTGATGGAATAGATAAGACTCTTGATCTTGTCCTCTTGAGTGGGATTTGCCGCTGTCTTTACGATTTGAATTAGTCTGCATATGGATAAGATGATATTCATTTATCTGCATGGATTTGCTTCCAGTCCGTCATCCAACAAAGCCCGGGCGTTTAAAGAAAGATTTGAAAAAATCGGCCGGAATCTGCGGGTGCCCGATTTGGAAGGTGACGATTTCAAACATTTGACGGTGTCCGGGCAAATCAAGATCGTGGAAAAGCTAATCGACCGTGATCCCGGCAGTCAGTATGCTTTGATAGGAAGCAGTATGGGCGGCTACCTGGCGGCGCTCCTCGCGCAAATACGTCCGCAAATTGCAGGCTTGTATCTTATGTGCCCCGGTTTTCGTTTTGTCGAGCGGTGGCGAAACAAATTATTTAATTCTCATTTAAAAAGTATTCCTTTATCGATCCCGGTATTCAACTACCGGTATAATAAGTATATGGATTTGGATGTGGGGATTTTTGATGACGCTTTGAAATGGGAAAAGGTGTCTATGAATAGAAACCTTCCCACGCGTATTGTTCATGGAATTCATGACGACACGGTTGAGATCGTGGAATCCCGTGAATTTGCTAAATCTCATCCCTGGGTTCAATTGAAGGAATTGGAATCGGATCACGGTTTGATTTCCCACATTGATTGGATTGTTGAGGATTGCCTGGTTTTTTTTCAGCGGCAGAGGTTTTTGACTTTTTGAACCGTTCGGGATATTTTAGATTTGAGGTGTTTTTTCCCCTCGTTTGGAGTTGAATCGTGACCAACCGTTTCAAATCGAATGCCGATATTTTGGGAAAGAAACACACGATTTTGATCGTGGATGACGATCCCGATATTGTCCGTTTGATCAAAGCATATTTAGATGTAAAAGTTTACAAGGTGTTGGAGGCTTCGGACGGCGAGTCGGCGATGCGAATGGTGGCGACCAAAAATCCTGATCTGATGGTGCTGGATGTGAACATGCCGGGTTTGAGCGGCCTGGAAGTGTGCCGGAATTTGAGGGCGGATAAAAAGACGCAAAATTTACCCATCATCATATTGTCAGCGCGGAAAGATGATATTGATCGGATTCTCGGCCTGGAGTTTGGCGCCGACGACTATGTCACCAAACCATTTAATGTTCAGGAGCTCGTTTTAAGAATCAACAGTGTATTGAAGCGGGTCTATGGGGAGAAAAGCGCGAGCGATGCTATAGTTTATGGAGATTTGTCCGTGGACTTTGCCCGCCACGAAGTGAAAGTCAAAAATAAACCCATTCAACTCACCTTGACGGAATTCAAGCTTCTTGCCTGCTTGTTGGAAAACCCGGGGCAGGTTCAGTCACGGGATTATTTGCTTGAGCATATTTGGGAACATGGTGAAGGTGTCTATTCTCGAACCGTCGACACCCATATTCAACGTTTACGGAATAAATTGAACAAAGCGGGTCAATATATTGAGACGGTACGCGGCATAGGCTATCGTCTGCAAGAGTGATGGAGTTTTTCCCCGATTCAGTTTTCTCACCCTGTATCCCACCTCAAAAGCCGAAAAGCTGTCTATTGTTACAAGACTGTAACAAACTCTTGATACAGCGGTAACACTCTTTTTCTATTCTGAATATCGATAAAAGGAAAACCTATTCTGGTTAAGGATATGATGAATTTAATTGAAAGCAGTATTAGCGAATCACCCTTAAGTGTAGGAGCCCGCTTGCGGTACTGGCGAAAGCTTTCCAGGCTGAGGCTGGTGGACATGGCGGAGTTGATCAATGTATCACAGGGATCTTTATCGGACTTGGAAAACGACAAGTCTTTGCCTTCTTCGGGAACTTTGATTGGACTGTGTCAAAAGACCGAACTGAACATTTGTTGGTTGCTGACCGGGGAAGGCCGGGTGACGGTAAAACCCAATGCCGAGGAAAAAGAAGTTTCCGTGGTTCAGGATTTTATGGATCTGTCACAGGACCGTGATTTTAGAAAAACCATCGCCAAGGTGATCAATATTTTTAAAAGTGGCTCGGTTTCTCAAAAAGCTCACATTCACGGATTTCTAGTGGGCATCGATTCGGAAATGTCCTAGTTTTTTTCTCAAGTGGCGATGGCAGTTATGGGGACCCATCCAGTTTCCCCATTGGGCAAAGTGATTTTGTACCATTGGTTTTTTTCTGCGTCTATTTTAACGATCGCGCCTTCGTGCAGTTCAAACAGGACGACCCTATCTTCATTCGCCTCGGACCGAATCTGGATTTTTTTCTGAAGAACCACTCCGTAATTCTCGTGGGTTTCCAGTTGCCAGCGAAAACCTGTGGCCACCAAGGTAAATAGCAAGGCACCGAGTAGAAATTTTCTGGCGACATCCATGACCCGGTTCCTTTGGTAAACCCAGATTCCCATCGTAAGCCAAAATGCGAGGTTGACTATAATAAGTATCATCAGGTGTTCCTCTAAAGTAAAAGCGTCAACCCAGAAAAACAGGTGGTGGCTGTTGTCCGATTTCTCCCAGTCCAACTTATCCACAGTTTCATAAATTGCATAATTCAGGTTGGCTCGCAAATCCTCATCTCGCGGCAGTAAAGATTTGGCTTTGAGATAAGCCGAAATGGCTTTGCCCTTTTTACCCATGCGGATGTATGTGTTGCCCAAATTGTAATGCAGGTGCCCATTTTCTATCTTGCTGGAAAGCAGGCTCTCATAAATGTCTGCGGCTTTTTGATACTGGCTATTTTGATAAAAATTATTGGCCTGGCTGACTTTGTCTGCAGTTTTGGCCCATGAGGGTTTGGCATGAAAACAGAGCATGATTAAAATAATAGAGATGGCAAGCACGCGTGATTTAAAAGTCATGATGCTTTCTCCAGCCGATCCAGCAACAACTTTGATTCCTCTAAAATTTTCTCTCGGTCGGTATCCGCTCCTTGGGAATATTGGCAGGCTTCACATTCGTCCAGCAATTGGTATGAAAGGAGAATGGACTCCTCTCCGAAATTTCGACTCCTCAGCAGATCTTTCATCTCAAGAGGAGTGAAAGCCGTGCCTTTAAGATTCAGTTTGTTGCCTATATATTCCCGCAGAATCAAAGAAAGTTGCCGGGCAAAATCCTTTCCATCCAGGACGGACATCAATCCATCCAGTTTTTCCTGGGCGATTTTATGGGCGGTTTGATTGCGGGAAAAGGCCGTGTCCCATTTCATCCGTTGACGGTATCGATGGATGGAAACGTAGAGGATGAACAGGACCGCTGGCAGGATCACTCCGCAGACGATCCAGAATATTCGCTGGCCGGTCAACCGTCGGTCTCGAAAATCCTCCAGAGTGGTGTGCAGTGGCAGGATGTCCTTGCCGATTATATTGATGGGGTTTTCTTCCTGGAAGGATGGCGGCGTTTCCGGTTTCACGGTCGCCAACGATTCTTTGCCCGAAGCCGGCTGGATATCCAGTGCCATGCGAGGGGTCTGCACATGGATGTACTTTCTTTTCAGTGGATCGAAATAGACCAAGGGTATGGGCGGAATCGTGGTGGTCCCGCTCTCAAGGGGAACCAGAGCGTATTTAAAAATCTTCTGGCCGACTATTTTATTATTCCAGATTTCCTGCTTGTAGGTGGGGCGGTCTTGGTAAACTTTCAGCCGCTCTCCGTCAAGATCAGCCAAATTCAGCGCCAGGTCTTTGACGTACCCTGATCCGGAAACGCTCAAAGTCAATGTGGTGGTGTCTCCCGTTTTTAAGGCGCTTCGGCTGAGCTCGGAGGAAATACCAAACTGGCCGACCAGATTGGAAAAATTTTCTGGTTTTTCGGGGAGGGCCAACACTTCCATCGGAATGGGCCGGGTCCGCAAAACCTTGGGTTCGGTGCGCACCACGGTGTTGAAAAAGGAGTCGGGAAAAAATGAATCGAAACGATTCTGGCGTTTTTCCCGGTGGACGATGTCCAATGACACGGTGGCGGCAGGGAAGTCGAATCGGCCGGGTCGCAGTGGAAAAAGTGCCACTGACATTTCATGGACCTGGTAACGCACGCCATTGATCACCCGTTCATACTCCCGAGGTTCACCCAGGTTTTCCTTCCGAAATCGGGATGTATCCATTTTCAACTGGATGTTTCTCACCTCCACACTGCGCAATAGCCTCACGGTCAGGATCACCTGCTCGTTCACAAAAAGCTGGTGGTGGGAAACATCAGCCTCCGCAAAAACGTTGGTGGCAGGGAGAAAGGTCCGTGTTTGTTCTTTAACGATCACTTGGATGGGAGCGGTGATGTAGGGGTTGCCGTCGATTTTAAATTTCACCGGACCAATGGTAAATTTCCCCAGTTTTTTTGGGGTCAGTAAATAATTAAACGTGAAGGATGACGCTTTTTTGCCATTGATGATCGATAGGGAGGTATTGCTCTTTTGAGTGCGGACTTTAAAATCCTGCAGGTTGGGCAGTTCCGGGGAGGGGGCGCGGATGACCCCTTGGACGCGGACGGACAGTAGCAAAGAATCTTCCAAAGTTATCTCAGAATTGTCCACCGATGCGGATACCTGAATATCATCTGCCGTAGCCGGAAGAGCCCACATGAAAAAAATGCCGCCAACCAAAAGAAGCTTGGAGAAAGGTTTATTTTTTAAAAATATTTTAATCCGCATGGAATAAAAAATATCACCAGTCTTTATCAGGGTCCATAAAAATATCGTCCATCCGCCCCTGAAATTGTTTTCGCATAATCTTTTTCAAATCCTCATCCATCGAAGCCAGCCAGCGCTCGGCCTCTTTCTGGGTCATGGGAGCCATTTGACGCAGGACGTCGGCGATTCTGCTGTCCTCGGTAGCGGTCGTGCCAAAGGAGGGCGTTTCCCGGTTAGGAGAGGAATTTTTATTCTTTGGCGGACCGGATTCATTCGCGGCAGGTTCCGATGAATTTCCAGCACTGTTTTCCTCTTGACTGGAGGCCGGGTTCGCCTCTGGTGATGGCGGATCATCGCCGGGATTATTGTCATTTTGTTGTGTAGAGCCTTTGCCGGTTTTATCACGGGGAGCAATTTGGCCGGACTGCCTCGCCTGAGTCAGCCGTTTTCTCGTGAACTCCAGATTGAATTTGCTGTCGATGTCTGATGGGTCCAACTCGAGGGCCTGGCTATAAAACTCGATAGCTTTATCGAGGTCACCCATTTGGTACCAGGCATTGCCGGAATTGTAGAGGGACTTTTGCTGTAACGCGGGGTCGGTGCTGTCCGCCAGAGTCTTGGCGTAGGACTCCAGAGCCGATTCATATTTTTCCAGACGATAATCGCTGTTGCCCAGATTGTATGAAATCTCTGGATGATTCGGCTTTTGAGTTTGGGATTCTAAAAATTTATTCGAGGCCTGCTCATACTCTTGCCGATCATAGTGCGCTACGCCTTGCCTTGCGGCGGCATCGAAAGATTCCGCATTCGCTAAGATGGGCATGAGCAACAACGTTATAAATAAAAATTTTTGGGTCATAGGAAATCCAAAACAAAACGGGGGTTCCGTCTGAACCCGGAACCCCCCGCTGAACGTTTAACTCATAAAACTTTTTCTGCGATTATCTCCGGGTGCCCATAATCCTGAGGAGCATGAGGAACAGGTTGATGAAATCCAGATAAAGTGTCAGAGCGCCACGAATGGCTTCTTTGGTGTCTTCATCAGTTCCTTCGTTACCCAGAATATTCGTTTCCTTGATTTTTTGAGTGTCATAGGCGGTCAAGCCAACGAAGATCAAAACCCCGGCGTAACTGATAATCCAGTAAAGCATTGAGTTGTGGAGGAACATATTCACCACCGAAGCGATGATGATCCCGATCAATCCCATGAACAGAAAACCGCCCAAGGAGGTGAGATCTTTTTTAGTGGTGTAACCATAAAAGCTCATGGCCCCAAACATACCGGCGGTGACGAAAAATGTGGAGGCCAGAGAGGCGGTGGTGTACAGCAGGAACAGCGGGGCGAGGGTGACGCCATTCAATCCGGCATACAGGAAAAATACGCCCATCGCCTGGCCGACATCCATTTGCATGACCCGCGCGGCCAGATAAAACACCAGACCCAGTTCTGCTATCAACAAACCAAAAAAAAGTATGGGTTGCGTGACCAGGAGGTTCAGAATGGTTTCGCTGGTGGAAACATACCAGGAGACACCCCCGGTCATGGCCAGTCCGGCGCCCATCCAGTTGTAGACGCGCACCATGAACCGCTGTTGTTCGGCGGCGACGGCATCCTGACTCATATATGTTGGGTACGGTTGCATACAATCAATCCTTTGAAAAGTGATTAGGAAATCAGTGACATTTGAAGAAAATTTCTTGCTCCAACTATATAAAATCCGGGACAGGGGAGGTCAAGCTATTTAAAATAGATTGACTCCCAGTCAATCTTTTCCCATTTTAGCAAATATTTGGAATAAAGGGGGAGGTCTATTTCGAAAAGGCCGTTGATTGACAGGAGGATGTGGAAATGGATGGGAAATTACTGGCCAACAGGACATCACACCCAACATCCTCCCCACCATGGCGTATCTGGATATGCTGGGGGCTAGGTTGGGCCTCCCTGTTTTTACCTTCGCTATCGACAAACTCAAAAAGAAAAAACCGGC
>SMVS01000078.1 GCA_004357435.1 Nitrospina sp.
CGATGCCCTCGATGCCAAGAACCTTTACGACAAATTGCAGAACGTGGTTCTGCCCAAGTATTACGAGGACCGGGAAGACTGGATCGAAATGCAACGCCACGCCATCGCCATCAACGCTTCCTTCTTCAACACCCACCGGCAAATGGAACAGTACGTCACCAAAGGCTATTTCACTTTTTAACCAGCGTGCCGCCCCCTGGCGGGGGAGGCAGATAGCGACGCTTTGTTTTGTTGCCAACAGTTGCTGAGCGCCAGCGAAGAATCCGGGTTTTGTGTTGCCTCATTAATGGGATGACGATACTAAGGAACAATCCCCCCAGCGTGTCGCCGGACCCAAAAATTAAATCAACAACTAAATGGAGCTATTGTCATGCTGAGCCGGTCGAAGCATGACTTTTAAATATTCCCCTCCTTGCCAAGGAGGGGATTACAGGGGAGGTTATAAATAACCCCTCCCAACCCTCCCCTTCTTACCAAGGGGAGGAGCATTAAATTTGTGGCCTCGTCAGGGCAGGCAAATGGCTGTACTCTTGGAACCATGCCCAATAATTGTTGAGCGCTCATCCCAGATGGACTCGTTGCCTCCAGACGCAGTCTGGAAAGTTTGACTTCCCATGGATAATTAAAATGTGATAGCTTGGATAGCGTTGAAACTTTTTAATTTATGAGTCTGAGGGAGCTGTTGGGCAAGGGTGGCGGCTCCTCAATTGGGAGTGCCATGAACCGCACCACTGTTCATTGGATTGCCGCGGGTTTGCTAGCGTTCCTGCTGTGTTTGGCTGGCCCTAGCGGGGCCGACCCGATGCCTTCGCAGGAGGACATCCAGATTCCTCAAGAGCCCGGTTGGAACGCCCCCGAATACCGGGGCTGGGAATTGTTGAGCGTGACCGGTCTCATCGCCACCTTTTACGATCTCGATCTTGATGGCAAACTGGACTATCAGGTCATTCGCAAGATCATCCGCAAAACTCCCAAACATGGGACTTCCATTAAACAGGCGATCGAGAGCGCTCGCATCGATAACCTGACCGTTTATGTTTCTTATCCGGTTATTTATTTCACTTCGAAGTATCCGATGTTCTATTGTCTGGGAGTCGATTTGCGGCGCAATTGTGTCAATATCTGGGTGGATGTCGAGGAGGATGGGTTGAATGGTAATGAAACGATGTACACCTTGTCAGCACCTCCACGCGGGGTGCGCTAGCCTCGTGACCCGACGGACTCCGGCATTGATTTTATTTTTGGTGGTGGTGCTGTGTGCCGCCACTCCTTCCCTGGCGCACAATGACAAATCCTCGGCGAAGCCCGGCAATGATTCCAAAACATCGCACGCCCACTCTGGCCAGTCGGCGGGCAAGACCATCGGTGCCACCGTTTACAAACACATGTGCATTTTCTGCCACGGTGAAGATGGCAACGGCGGCGGCAAGGCCATGGCTTACCTGTACCCCTGGCCGCGCGATTTTCGCAAGGGCGTGTTCAAACACCGCACCACCCCGTCGGGATCACTCCCTCTGGATCAAGACATTTATCGGACCATTGGCCGGGGCATTCCGGGAACGGCCATGCCCGCCTGGGAAAGCGCCCTGACCGAAGATGAAACCTGGGCGGTGGTCGAATACATCAAAGGTTTTTCCCCGCGGTTCGCCACCGAAAAACCCAAAAAACCCATCCGCGTCGGAACCCCACCCGCGACCACTCCAAAAACCCTGGAGCGCGGTCAGCAAATTTACCGGGAAATGCGCTGTGCCCGTTGCCACGGAACGGATTTGAAGGGCGGCGGGTTCAATGCCGACAATCTGTACGACATTTGGGATCATCGGGTATTTGTTTACGATCTGACCAACCCCAACACGTTCAAGTTTGGTGCCGGTAAAAAAGACATCTTCATGACCTTGACCACCGGCATCGACGGCACTCCGATGAAATCCTTCAACCACCTGAACGAGACGGAACGGTGGGATTTGACCGCTTATGTGCATTCGAAGATCGAACAGGACCGGTTCCAGAAGGCCGAGTACGAAATCGACCTGCACGCTCTCAAAGTTGAGGGCCCAGTCAATCTCGACCCGGACGACCCGATTTGGGACAAGGTACCTTCCAAGGAAGTCCAGCTCATCACGCTCAATGCCCGCCGCACCCCGGTCAACCGGGTCCGTTTCAAATCCGTGGTCAATGATAAAAACCTCACCATCTGGGTGGAATGGGACGACCCCACGCCCAACCGGTCGGCCAGCAGACACCAGGATTTCAAGGATGCGGTGGCGTTGGAGTTTGCTTTGGGGGATGTCCTGCTACACACCCACGGTCACAATGAGCCTTTTTTTGGGATGGGCAACCGTGCCAAGCCGGTCAACATTTGGCAGTGGCGGGCGGATTGGCAACAGGAGATCGAGACCAAACGGGAACTGGAATATGCCACCAAGGGCTTGGATCTGGATGTCATGATTTTTGGCGGGGAGGTCAACCCGGTGGAATCCCTCAACCCTTTCCGGGATGTGCCCATCGAGGAACTGAACGCCGAAGGCTTCGGCACGCTGACCCCGCAACCGCATACCAAACAAAATATTAATGGTAAAGGGGTGTGGAAGGATGGCAAGTGGCGGGTGGTGTTTCAGCGCTCTTTAAAATCCATTAATAAATGGGATATCAAGCTGATCAGAAAACAACCGATCCTGATCGCTTTTGCAGTATGGGATGGCGAAAATCAGGATCGCAATGGCCGGAAAATGGTTTCCATGTGGCAACGCTTTAATTTACCTTGATCCCACCCTCCAGATTACATATAGTTAGGGCTGAAAATCCCATTAGTTCATGGCGCGGTGATACCGTGCTGTCCCAGCCCGCAGGATTGGGAATGTCGCTTTGCTTAATTAAAAGCAGACCCCTTGATTTGCTTTAAGGAGATTTGAATGTCCGACGATTCAATAAAAAATGAAGATGAATTAGAAAACGAAGAAGCTCTGGAAGTCGCCGAAGATCAAGACGAAGTGGAAGAGGAAGATGCTCTCACTGAAGAGGAAATGGATGAGGTCGATGATCTGGAGAAGGTCGAGGAAGAACCTGAAATCGGCGCCATAATGGTCATTGGCCAAGGCGAATTCACCGGGAGCGAATCCAATCGCGGCGCTGACGATCCAGGGGACAACACCCTGAGTGAGCCGCAGTGGGTGACTCGTTACGGAGATATGTTGTTCGTTACGGACCGTGGCAATCATCGCGCTTTAGTGTGGAACCAGATGCCGGAAGAAAACGGGGAGCCGTCCAGCTTTGTTTTGGGGCAGGAAGATTTCTCCGACTGTCTCGAAAATCGCGGGATCACCACCACACTCGATGAGATGACTTCCGGGTTGGGAGATGAAAATCTGGAAGGCTTCACCATCAGTAAGGCGGAGGAGGATACTTTATCCGCACCCGCCGGCATTGCAGTCATCGATGGCAAGTTGTATTTGGCGGACAGCGGCAACCATCGCGTGCTTCGCTGGGGCGGTTTGCCTTCCGAAGATGGGGAAACCCCGGCAATGGTGTTGGGTCAGGACAACCTGGAATGTGGAGAAGCCAACCGGCGCGGGCTGGTAGGTTCGGGATCGCTGTTCTTCCCCTTTGCGATTCGGTCCGGCAATGATAAATTAGTCTTCATCGCGGACAAGGACAATCATCGCGTCCTGATCTGGCAAAAGATTCCTTTCGGCGACGGCTGGAATGCGGATGTTTGCCTGGGCCAGACGGATATGGATGAGCGGGAACCCAACCGGGGAGAATTCGATCACGTCACGCCAGACACCCTGAGCTTTCCTACCGGAGTTTTTTACCACGATGAAACCGGGAAATTGTTTGTAGTGGACCAGGGCAACAACCGGGTTTTGATCTGGAACAAGTTGCCTTCCAACAACGGCGTTCCTGCGGACCTCGTGCTCGGGCAGAAAGATTTTTACAGTCGCACTCCCAACAGTGGCATGGGGGAATTGAAAACCTGCGCCGAAGGATTTTTCTTCCCCACCGATGTGGTTTATGGCAGGAAGGGATTGTTCATCAGCGACTCGGGGAACAACCGCGTTTTGTGCTGGACGGAGTTTCCCACTGAAAACGGACAGCTGCCGGATGTGGTGATCGGGCAGAGAAATTTTTACGAAAACAAACACAATCGCAACCAACCCAACTGTTCGCCCTGCACTTTGAACGATCCTTATGGCCTGTTCCTGGATGAGGATTTAGAAGATGAAGAGGATCCCGGCAAACTCTATATTTGCGATCGCAGTAATTCCCGAATCGTGGTGTGGGAGGAGTTGCCTGTGACCGATACCGAGGATGAGTACATCGCCGATGAAGACCAGCCGATCTTTGAGGAAAGCCAGGAGTTGCTCATGGGTTCGGATGACGACTTCATGGATGACGATGACGAGGACGACGACGGGGGCACTCCGAAGGAAATCGCTTAAGCAACGACCCGATGCTCTAGTGGGTGTACCGATGTGTTCCCCTTTCTCCGAAGGGGGCTGGGGGGCTTCCTCCCGGGTATTGTTGCCCCCACTTACAGGGCAACATAAAACATAGATTCTTCACTTTGTTCAGAATGACATGCAGTACTTTTTTGTCGTTCTGAGGAGTGATCAGCGACGAAAGTCCCGCCTCCAGCCACAGGCTGGTCAGGTGCAATAAGGCGGAATCCCTTCTTCCACCCATTCCCCGGCACGCTGATTTTCCAGGTTGTGCCGGTTTTTGGCGATGCCGGATGCAATTTTCCGGCGCGACACTTCAAACTGCGCCATGAGTGATTCCGGGGCGTCTTGCAATAAATTGCCGAAGGTCGGCAGGCACTTGAGGTTGCCGACATCACAGCACGGCGTGAGCGCGCCGTTTTGCTGAACCGTCATGGTGTCAATGGAACCCCGGGCGGCCACACACTCCAGTAAATAATTACTTTTAGGAAACGGGTTCGAGGTCAGGGCGCGCCGTCCCCGATCGTCCATCTTGAAAGACGGGAGCAGGTTGATCCCGAAAACGAAATCCCCCGATTGCGAAAAAGTCCCGATGTCTTCCATTTTATTGGTGTAGACCGCTTCTTCACAACCGGGCTGATGCTCCACCAAATCGGCGACCCTGCCGTGGTAATCCTTGAGCAAAGTTAAAATTTCAAGGGTGTCCCCCTCCTCGAAAAACTCGACCAGCAACTGGATTTGGTTTTTCAGGTCCACCAGCGAATCAAACACGATATTGATCAGCAGTTTATTTTGAATTTTTAAAATTTTCCTGAGCAGGGGCTTCTGTTGTTTTTCCCAGGCCACCGGGTACAAGGTGATGTCGATGCGTCCCTTGAGCTCCATGATTGCCAGCAATCTCTGCCAGCGGGGCGAGATTTCAGAATTGATGTCGAGATTGGTGTGCAGGCAGACGTTGGGGCTCACCGTTTGGAATATTTTAAAGATGTCCACAATGAACGGATTGAAGGTGGCTTCCCCTCCCGTCAGGTTGATTTCCTGTTGGGCTAATTGATTGAGCACCTCCACTTTGATGATTTTGTCCGCCATGATCTGCGCCTGTTGCGGAGTGATGTGCCAGTCGGATTTGGGCAGACTGGTGAGCGGCTCATACACATGGCAATAGACGCACTCATCGCGTTCGTAACGGTTGCAACTGGCTTCGACAAATATACTGAGCATAAAGCTTGATGAGGCGGTCGCAGGCCGCCTGAGTTTATGGACTAATGACTCAATATTATCATCAACTCCCGGGAACATGGCGAAAACCAGCCTGCGGCTGGCCCCCTTTGCTGCGGCGGTCGATGGCTGAGCGGTGTGAATTCATGCTGGGTGATTGTGAAAGGCGATATCAAGTCTGGCCTATGGCCGCCAGCGGCGCGCTTGTTACGAGAAGCGCAGATGGCTGAAGGTGATCGGTTGGTCGGGCGGATCGAACGCAGTTTGCAGGTCTTCCTCCCGATAGCCCAGTTTTTTGAGCGGTGCGGCCACGGCGAGCACTTCCCCTTTGGCCACATAGGCTACAGTATCTGGAACACCGGTAGCGCTAAGTTTTTTTGCCTCTTGGGCAATCAGCTTGCGGTGTTTTTTGGGAGTGCCCGGCATGACCGGGTAGTCCATTTTGTGCGGGTAGGGGTTGTGGTAGGTGGTGTTTAAAACGTTCAGGGTTTTTAGCATCAAAAGGTCCATATCCCAGGGTTCCATGCGGGGCGCGTCCCGGTGTCCGTGGACCAGTTCCACCAGGCTGATGACTTGATCGCCCAGGTGGCGGCCTACGTATTCGTGTTGCGGTTCCGAGTGAACCGAATCGAACCCAACGGTGCGGCCCACCTCCGCCATCAGCGGAAAATTCACCATGGCGGTGTATTGCCCGCCGTAGATTTTAAAGTAGGGCCGTCCTTCCCGATTGACGTGAGCCATCGACCGCATGCCGTAATCAAAACCGGTGTACCCTTGGGATTCCGGCACCAAAAGGTTTTGCGCCTGCTGGATGGTAAGGAAGGCGCCGGTGTTGATCGGGATGGGAATGTCCTCGGACACTTGCTTCATGTGGTCGCCGATGATGTCGCGGAACGGCCAGTCGCCGAGGTCCACTCTTTGGAAACTGCGTTCCCAGACAATTTGATCCAGAAAATCGGGAGCGGTGATCAAAGCCTCCAGATTTTTTTCGTTGAACTCCTCCAGGAATTGCTCAAAAGGCCGGTCCGAAATGATTTCGGGTAGCATGGGTTGCAGGTATTCCTCGAATAGATTGCCTTGACTGGACAACAACACCCGGGTGGCAAGATCGTCCCAAATTTCGTTGGCAATGATTTTCGTTACCGACCGCGGCGTGAACCCTTCGAGGCATTCGGCATTGACGAGTTGTGTATCAAAGTGTCCCTCGTGCTTCTGGAGTGCGGGGTTGGCGCGTACGCCGTTGAGGATTTCCGCAGAATAATCGCAGAGGAGGTAGCGGACTCTGGGGTAAACACGGTTTTCGGAATCAATTTCTTGGAGGTGATCGAGAAACCGGGCCGCCAGGTTGCCGTTGCCGACGCCCCACTCATGGATGTGTAAATCGTCCGGCGCGTGCTTCGCGTCCGTGGTGATTTGTTGGAAAAACTCCTCAGCCAGGGCGTGGGCTAGCCGGTAATCGCGACTGACATAGGTTTGGAAATGGGCGTGGATGGCCGGTCCCTTGGTGCCGTAAAAAATAGCGTTGACGTGGGTTTGCCACTGGTCCGCCGGTTTAAAGTCGCCCAGCGGGTGAAGGTGAGGCGGTTTCATTCCTGCCCGTCATCGGTATCATCATTCATTCGCAGAAGTTTGCGCGTCTGGGGAAACCCCGCCCGGCACGCCGGAGAACTCCTTGGCGCCCTCGCCGCCCTTGGGTGTTTCGGAGATCAGATCATTGTATTTGCTGTACGCTTTGGAAGAATCATCCAGCCGCCCGATTTCCTTATAGGAATGATGCAGGGCCAACCAGGCCTGGGCGTCGTTGGGATTCAGGCTGGTGGCTTTTTTGAATTCCTTGATCGCACTTTCGATGCGTCCCAAAGAACCGTACAAACTGCCCAGATTGGTGTGGGGCATGGAATACTCCGGGTCCAGATCGCTGGCTTTCTTGAATGAAGTGATCGCGTCTTCCACCATTTCCTGGGCGGCATAGATGCTCCCCAGATTGCAGTAGGCTTCTGTGTCCTTGTCGTCCAGTTCGACCACGCATAACGCGCAAGTCAGCGCTTCGTCAAACATCCCCTCATTATAATAGGCATTGCCCAACGCCGCCCGGAGCTCTTTATTTTCCGGTTCAAACATCAATACTTTTTTGAGCACACGGATTTCCTCCCAATGCATTTTCTGCAGGCCGAATGCCGCGGCCAGGTTGGCGTACCCGGTGGTGTCGGTGGGGTCCAGTTTCACCACCGTTTCAAACTCGCGGGTGGCGCTTTCATAAAGATCCTGAAGCAGGTAAACCCCTCCTAAATTGAAATGAATTTCAGGGTCGTCCGGTGCCAACTCGGCGGCGCGGTTCAGTTCGCGCAGGGCTTCATCCTCCTGGTCGCTCAAAGCATAGGCGGTGCCAATGACTTTGTAAGCCAGGCTTTTTTTCGGATCCCGATTGATGACGTGCCTGAGAGCTTTGATCGAGTCTTCGTAGTTCCCGCCATCGAGGTACAGGGTGGCCAGCTCGATTTGCTTGTCCAGGTTGTCCGGGTCGGTACGCAGTTCTTTTTTCAACTGGCGGGTCTTTTTCATGATGGCAGTTTCGAGTTTGATTTGCTCCGGATCGCGCACCCCCAGTTCTTCGAAAATCTCGGGGGAGATCTTCATGGTGATGTAGCCCGACTGCTTTTTCTCGTCCTGCTTGTCCCGAAATCCGCCTACGTCAAATTCCTCATTTACATCTACATCGACTTCACTCATCCCAAAGCCCTTTCAAAAAAGAATAAATAGTTGCGACATTGATTATTTCAAATTCTAGGTCATTTGATCGGTGCCTGTCAATTTCTAATGCAGGGGTGCCCCTGCAGGCAAATGGCCATGCTCTTTGAATCATGCCACCCCGGCTGAGCATAAATCGGAGCTTGGACCCATTTAGCTCGGCGCTTTGCCGACGGTTCACACGGTAGCGGTCAATTCCGGGTCTTGTGCCATTTCCAGGATTTTATCGCGCCCAAAGTGGTCGAGATAGAGCAGGAAGTGCTCGCGCGACAGATAGTTCCAGATTTTCCGGGACGGAAAATTCTCGTCCAGAATGCCGTCGAAACTTTCATAGACATCCATCACTTGCTCACGGCTCATGCCGGCCTCGATTTCAAAGTCGAAAACGATCGCCATGTCCCG
>SMVS01000079.1 GCA_004357435.1 Nitrospina sp.
ATTTTCATGCCGAACCCTTTGGACCGATCCGCGACCACCGTGCCGATACGGCCCAATCCAATAATGCCGAGAGTCTTGCCATAGAGCTCCACGCCCATGAATGCTTTCGGCGACCATTTCTTTTCTTTTTTAAGTGCCGCGCTGGCCTGCGGGATATTGCGGGACATGGCAAGCATCAAGGCCATGGCGTGTTCGGCGGTGGTGATCATATTACCGTCGGGCGCGTTCATCACAATAATGCCCTTCTTGCCTGCGGCGTCCAGATTGATGTTGTCCACCCCGACCCCGGCTCGCCCCACAACTTTCAGTTTGGTGGCGGCCTCTATAACTTCAGGTGTAACTTTGGTGGCACTACGAACGATCAACCCGTCATATTCCGGAATGATTTTGATGAGTTCTTCCGGGGTCAGTCCGGTATTGACATCGACCTCAATGCCGCTTTCTTTTTGCAGGATATCGATACCCTGTTTGGATAAATTATCGCTGACAAGCACTTTCATGAGTTACTCCGATTTGTTGATTTATTGATCTGCCACCGGCGACCCCGTAGCTCCAGGCCAGTTGAGCGACCGGTTATATTAAAAGACGCTCATCCAGGGGCCGGTCCCTGCCAGAGCCTCAATAAGCTTCCATTAAAATTTCCTGCGCGGCGGCCACGCCTTTGCCCAGCTCCACGGGATGACCGAATTTTTTCAACGCCATTTCCAGCGCCGCCATGGCCACTACGATGTCGAAGGTGTCCACATATCCGAGATGGGCGATGCGAATGATTTTTCCCTTCCACTGATCCTGCCCGCCGGCCAGCGTCACGCCAAAATCATCGCGCAGGCTTTTGACCAGTTTAGCGCCATCGATGCCTTCTGGCACAAACACTCCGGTGAGGCTGTCGGCAGGCGCTTGCGGCGCGATCAGCCCGAGGCCCAAGGCCTGAGCGCCGGCCCGTGTGGCTCGTGCCAACCGGTTGTGGCGCTGGTGCACATTTTCCAATCCTTCCTCCTTGACGCCCTTGAGGACCGCCTGGAGGCCAATCACCAGGGAAACCGCCGGAGTGTAGGCGCTCGTCTTGTTTTGCAGGTTTTTTCGTTCCTTTTTGTAGTCGAAATAAAAATGTGGACAAGTCGACTGGTCGGCGAATTTCCAGGCCTTGTCGCTGAGCGCAACCAGAGTCAACCCCGGCGGCAGTTGGAGCGCTTTTTGTGAACCTGTTACCATTGCGTCAATGCCCCACTCGTCCATCGGCAAAGGAAACACGCCGACGCCAGTGATGCCGTCGACCACCAGCAGGAGGTCGTCGCGCTGGCGGGTGATTTTCGACAAAGCTTCAATCGGGTGCGCGACGGCGGTGGAAGTTTCGCTGGCCTGCACCAGAACGCCTCGAATATCCGGCTCTTGGTCCAAAACGGCCTGAACCTCTTTAGGGTCGACCGCCTGGCCCCATTCGACGTTCAGCCAGACCGGCGTCATCCCATAAGCTTCGCAAAGTTTGCCCCAGCGTTCGCCGAACTTGCCGGCATTGACCACCAGCAGTTTGTCGCCCGGAGAAAACAGGTTGGTGATGCAACCTTCCATGCCACCGGTGCCCGTCGCGGCGAGGATGAGCACGTCGTTTTGAGTTTGAAACAGGTATTTGGCGTCCTCGGCGGCTTCACCAAAAATTTTGCTGAATTGCGGCGTTCGATGATGCACCATCGGGGCCGCCATCGCCAAATTGACAGTTTCAGGAACCGGGGTGGGTCCCGGAGCAAGCAAGTAAGTTTTTTTCATATCCAACTGGGTCCTGTGTGAAGGTTGATCTGAATTAAAATCGAATTACCCGGGTAGACGCGATCTTGTCATGCCAGGCTTCATTATGGGTATCAAAAAGGGCCCAGTAAAAACCCAGGCCGAATGAGATTGTGGAAATAGAATAACCGATGAAAAACCGGTTGGCGGCGATGCTGTAATTGACCGGTGAGCCATTCTGTTGCCGAACTTGTATGCCCACCAGCTTTTTGCCGGGAGTTTGGCCATTGTTGCCGATGAAGCCAACAAAATACCACGACCCTAACCCAGTCAAAATCGCGCTGTAAACGAGAATGAACGTGAAGCTTTCCTGATCGATCCGATGCCCGGTAAACAAACTGATAAGAACGGACCGTAAATTGAGATCGACCTGTTGAATGAAAGGAAAAGCGATCAGCGCACCCAATATCTCCAGAAACAGCAAATCCAGAAACAGCGCCAAATAGCGTTGGCCAAAACTGGCTGGTCTCATGGCAGATTCCAGATGAAGGTGATGGGCGTGAGTTGACGTGACGCAACCCATTGACCTGATCACATCCCGGTCCGGAGGCCCCAAGAGCTTTTCACCAAAAATGCGGCGAAATGAGTCTTTTGGTTAATAATTTATAATGGAAAACGCGTGAAAAATCCAATGGTTTCGTACTATTTTCTTAATAATCCTGGAGTTGTTTGAAGGGATGGGCCTGCGATTGGCGCTTTTAGACAGCAATGCTCACCTAGGGGAATAGGCGCTTGCAAATTAATGAGAAGGATATTTAGCGGGGGGAATTACTTATCTTTGTCGGGAGTTTCTTCCATTTCGAGACCACCGAAATCTATGCCGCCCTCTTCTTCCTTTTTCTTCTCGGCCACCTCTTCGGCGGGTTCAGCAGCCTCAGCGGGTGCGGCAGATTCAGCTTCGTCATCCATTGAAAATGATATTTCATCGTCCCCGTCGGTGTCGACACTGACCACGGGTTCTTCATCAGGAAGCTCAAATTCCGGTTCGGTATCGAGGTCCAGCTTGGGTTCGTCATCTGCCGTACCGAGGTCCAAATCCAGATCGTCTTCCGCGACCTCAATAACCTCTGCGGAATCAGTCTCTCCGGCATCATCCAGGTCGAATCCAATATCATCGAGATCGGTTTTGGTATCCGCCTTCACGGTCGGTTCCAAATCAAGATCGTCATCGGTGGTACCGAGATCCAAGTCCAAATCGTCTTCGACTGCCACATCGGCAACCAACTCATCCGCAGTGATCTCATCATCGATTTCTACGGAGTCGGCGGTTGGCGAGGGCGAAGCCATGACCTGCTCAGCGATGGCATCCGAGAGATCCAGCTCAAAATCGTTGGGTCCAACATCGGGCCCCAATCCGGAAGAAATAGCCGATTCTGGCGCCTCATCCAAAGCAATATCCGTGCCTTCCGCCTCGTCGAGATCCAACCCAAAATCATTGTCATCGGATACGGGTTCCTGAACGCCAAATTCCTCGTCCAAAGTGGTATCCGAATCATATCCAGACGCAAACTCCGGCATTTCCCCGGCGAAGACCGTGAATGAAGGATCTTCAGCCAATTCCACATGCGACTGGGTACCCTGCAAGGAAGTGTTGCAACTGGGGCACTTTTTTACACGTTTAAAATTTATGTAACCACAGTTATAACATCGCATAATACAAAGATATTAAACTATCAAAGATATAACGTCAAGAAAAATAATGAATTAGGGGATGTTCCTTTTTTCTGCGGGGGCGCGAAAGGGTTGCCGGCAACCCCTCATTAAAAGAGATTTACCGGGTGATTTAATTTAAAATGGGTGTTCCAAAACTAATGGCGCCATTTTTAAAAGGGAGTAGATCATGAAACGAGTTTTGACTGTTTTAATAGCGCTGGCAATGTTTTCTGTTCCGTTAACGGTATTTGCAGAGAATCCTTTGGGGTTCCCGATGCGCGAGGGTTCGGATTCCAACGCTCATATGCATAATGAAGAAGGCATCATGCATTACAATAAGGGCCACTACGAAGAAGCTTTAAAGCATTTTTCTGTATCCGAAAAGATCGATCCCAAAGTGGGTGCGAGCCATTACAATATGGCCCTGAGTCTGGATAAACTGGGCCAGCACGGAGATGCCACCATGCATTTCAAAGTCGCGCTGAAACTGGCGCACGGCAGGAAGGATATCACCGAATCCAAAATCCTCAAGGGTCATATCGGACATTGAGCTTTGGGCTAGAATAGTTCCAAATCAGTGGATGCAAGAGGAACCGGGGTCGTCAGGCCCCGGTTTTTTGTTGGAATTCTGCCGGTTTCAGATAGACTATTTTTATCTTTAATTCATGTGATCGAGGTTGAACCAGTGGACGCATTGGAAAAGTTGAAGCTTGAGGCCATTCAAAAGGCCACCCGGGAGAAAGGTAAAAAGCTCACCGGCCTGGAAGCCCTGGCAATTGAAAAACGGGTGGCGCAAGAATACCAGGGGTCGGCCCAACAGGTTAAAAAGGACTCTGGAGATCCGTTGCCATTGAGCCGGTACCGGTTCGATTGACCTCGCCCTTATTTATAAACCCGCACTTTTTGGAACCCTTGTCTTGATCAATCGCCGGGACATCGAAAAGCTGGAGAACAGCACGCTTTCCCCATGTGCAGTTAAAAGTGGTGAGGGTTGGGGGCGTTGTTATCGGGAGAAGGAGCACCCCTATCGCACCCGCTTCCAGAGGGATCGCGACCGCATCATCCATAGTTCTGCCTTCCGCAAGTTGGAATACAAAACCCAGGTATTCGTTTACCACGAGGGGGACTATTACCGGACCCGCCTGACCCACACGCTGGAAGTGGCCCAGATCGCGCGGTCCATTTGCAAATCCCTGCAACTCAACGAAGATTTGGCGGAGGCCATCGCGTTGTCGCACGATCTCGGGCACCCGCCCTTCGGGCACACCGGGCAGAAAGTGTTGAACCACCTGATGAAAGACCACGGCGGGTTCGAACACAATAAACAAAGCTTGCGCATCGTTAAATTTCTGGAAAGGCGTTATCCCCAATTCGAGGGCCTCAATCTTAGTTGGGAAGTTTTGGAGGGCATCAGTAAACATTCCCGGGACCCGGACAACCCGATCCTGCAATGTGCGGAATTCCGGTATCCCTCTTTGGAAGGTCAGGTCGCGGATTTTGCCGATGGCATCGCTTACAACGCCCACGATCTGGACGATGGCATCACCTCCAACCTGCTCAATCTGGAACAGTTGCAGGAGGTCACTCTTTGGCGGGAAAATGAAAAAAGTCTGGACCAGCAATACCCCGGCTTGGATTTCGAGATGAAAAAATACCAGGTGGTGAGGCGCATCATCAACGATCTGGTCACGGATTTCCGTAAAACCACCCAAAAAAATATAATAAAGTATGGGGTCCAGTCCGCGGACGACGTCCGCTCCTGCGAAAAAAGGGTGGCAGGTTTCAGCCCCAAAGTTAGCGCCAAAAACAAGGAACTGAAACAATTTCTATATGTCAATATGTACCAGCATCGGCATGTGCGGCGCACGGAATTCAAAGCGGAACTGTACCTGACGGAGTTATTCAAAGCCTATAAAAAAATTCCGGAACTTCTGCCGGAAGCTCTGCTGAAGAAAAACGGCCACGGTTCTTTGGAGAGACGGATTTGTGATTACGTTTCGGGCATGACGGATCGGTCCTCCATCAGCGAATATAAAAAATTGTTCAGTCCGGATACAAAGGACTCCTCACTTTAACCGCTATATAAAAAAGCCTTCCATACTTTAAGGAGGCCGGGGAAAGGTATTATGGATGAGGCCATGCTTGGCAAAGATCCAAGAGCTTCCCGGGCGGGCCGGGAGTTTTTTCCTTGCATGGGGTGCTCGATATTCCGCCCATGCAAAGCTCTCATAAACCAAAAGGCCATCCCAGAACAGGATGGCCTTCAATTATTCCGGTAGGAATTGTTAAGCGGTTATTCCAAATTTTTACCCATGAAGTACAAGAATCCGAGTCCAGCCAAACCTGCCAGACCGCCCAACAAATAACCAGTTGACGGTGCAAATTCCAACCATTCCATGAGAAACCTCCTTATGGGAAAGCGAATATTCAGCCGGGCTTCCATCCGTCCCGCAGGTTCAAAGCCGAACCCTTATTGCAGTTAAATATGGGACGCGGACTTCAATTTGTCAATGGCCAGTTAAATCAATAAAATTAATGTGTTAAGAGTCGCTGGGTTTGGCGTTGGAATTTTCCGGGGGCTACATGGTTGGGGTATACCGGAGTTTGATTTAAAATGGGGCCGTCATGGATGCTTGGAAACATAACAAAAAATCAATGAGAAGGCGTCGGGCCGCAATCTGGGGGGGCATGCTTCTGGGTCTTTTGGTTGCGGTCAATGGAGTGGCCAAAACGGCTGAGGACTGGTACCGGGAGGCCTTTGAACTTTCACTGGAAGGCCAACAAGAGCGGGCCATGCAATCCTATTTGCAGGCCCTGACCTTGAAATCCGATTGGGCGGAGGCCCACCATGCGTTGGCGGTTCTCTATTTCCGTTCCGGACAGGGGCCGCAGTCCATCGATCATTTCAGGCAAGCGGAAGACTTGTATCGCAAACGAACCGATTCGCAGGGCAAAAGAAACCTCGGGATCGTTCAAAAAAGTCTGACCCGAGCCTACTCTGCCCTGGGCCTGGACCCGAAAGATTTTGAACGGATGGAGATGGGTCTGGATCCCGTAGGGGAGGGGGAATGGTTGAGGTCGGGATTGGGTTTTTTAGTGGGCCGTGAAGGTTATCTGTTGGGGGCCGATCAAGGACTGCAGGATGCCAGGGATATTCGGGTCCGATTGGCGGACGATACCCGGGTGCCAGCGGTTTTGGTCCGTTCGTTCAACGTGTATGGGATCGCCGTCCTCAAAATGAAGACAACGTCGTCTCCTCCCAAATCCGGATTGTTGCTGGGGGACTTTTCACAGCTGGCCCGGGGCGATCCTTTGTACTCGCTCAACCTGTCTCAAAGTACTCCCCCAACTTTGGATAAGGGGACGCTCCTCAGGCTGAGCCCGCTGGAAAATGATGAAATATTTTTTCAGGTGGACCTGTTTGTGGAAGAAGATGAAGTCGGCGGGCCGCTGTTCAACCGAAGCGGTGAAGTGGTGGGCATGATGTTTTCCCAAAACCACGTTAAAAAGAATTTCGCTCGCCTGAAAGACTTTCCGGGGCGGACCGGCTTTGGCGTCAAGTCCTCCTATTTGCGCGATATTTTATCTTCCCTGCCGGGCTCCGTTGAAGGGGTGAAGCCATCCGGCAACAGCGCGGAACGGTCGTTGCGTGGTCGGCCTTTAAAATTTTCCCATAAAGCCCGGCAAAACCTGGTGATCATTGAAATTCTTCAATAAATCAAAAGCATGAGCTCACACTACCGGCAAGTTTTGGACTTGAAACAAATGCGCAACCGCATCCATGGGGCCAGTGTGGTCCTGCTCGGGGCGGCCCTATTCCTGTTAGGGAGTCCGGTCAGCGGTGAAGCAGCAAATATTGTGGTCCGGCTTTCAGGGGACCTGCAGTATCCGGGCTACTTCTCACTGGATGTGGAAGGCCATCATATAAACCATCTCTGCTTTTTAGGTTCGGGCGCCAAGGGCCAGGTGGACCGGGCATTTTTGAAATACTTGTCGCAGTCCGGCATCCCTGAAGGGGAGTACGTAGTCTCGCCGCCTCTGCGCGAGGAAAAATGGCCCAGCCGAAGTTTTGTCAAGAACGGCGCTTTAAGATTGATCCCGGTTTCGATGCAGAGCCAGGGGGTTCTGGCGCAATACGAATTAAACGGGATCGCCGTGCACGGGCGGGATTTTTATCCCCTGGTGGTCCCGCTGGTGAAAGACAAACGCATGGTAAGATTTTACAGCGACCAACTTTTTGACCGTTTGAAAAGCCATTGGGGGCCACTGCGAATTTCCAACTGGGATATGGGGCGGTTGCACGATACCTGGAAACGAATCCAATCCGCACCAGATCAGTTGCAAGCGCGCGTGGAGGAAGTTTCTGCGGAGCAGGCCAAACGCTTGTGCCAACCTCCGTTCACCCAACGCAAACCGGGTTGAGGCCCGCCGGCGAAGCGCCGGAGCTGGGAGGGCCGCACTTGGATAGGCAGTCAACAACCGTGGAGCCCAAGTGGAGTCCGACCCCTCTGCCTCTTCTGCTAAGGAGTGTACAATCCCGCCACCTGTCCGGCGTACCCGTTGAAAGGTTGAGTGGCGACGGTGTCGCCGGTGCCGAGGACCCGCTCCATGCCCTGATGCCACCGCGCGTAAGGAACGGATGGGTTCACGTTGGCCCAGAAATCGTATTCCAAGGGGGACATGCTTTGCCAAAACGTGGTCGGCGCCTCGCGGGTGAACTCAATTGCGGCGATGGATTTGATGCTTTTGAAACCGTATTTCCAGGGAACCACCAGGCGAATCGGTGCCCCGTTCTGCGGATGCAGGGGATGGCCATACATGCCCACGGCGATGAAGGCCAGGTCGTTGAGAGCTTCGTCCAGCCGCAGTCCCTCCACATAGGGCCACGGTTCCCAAAACCGGTCTTTTTGACCGGGCGCCCAATTGGGATTCAAAAACGTCTTGAACCGAACAAACCGCGCCGACGGCAACGGGTCGAGCAGGTTCACCAAATCTCTTAACGGAAATCCCATCCAGGGGATGGTCGCGCTCCAGGTCTCCACGCAACGCAATCGGTAGATGCGTTCTTCCTGTGGCATCCTCCGGAGCAATGACTCCACGTTCAATAAATGGGGTTTTTTAACCAACCCCTCCACGCGAATCATCCAGTCTTCGGTACGCAGGGCTTGGGCCAATACGTGCACCCACGACTTGTCCATAGTGAACTCATAAAAATTGTTGTAGCGGGAGGTGAGCGATTCCGCAGTTGGGACTGGGTTTGACCCGTTCAGTTCCGGGCCTTGCCCGGCTCCGGCGCTTCGCCGGTCAGGTGCAACCTGGCCCCAGGCGCGGGGCAGTTCCATCCAGCCGGGCAAGGTGCACCCGATGAACGCCGCCAGCCCCACTTTGCCGAGTCCGGCCAGAAATTTTCTGCGATCCAGATAAATTTCTTCCGGAGTGACCGTGCTTTCCGCCACTTCCCAGGAAGGGGGAATATGAATTCCCGGAGCAGAACCCGGTTGGACTCGTGAAATTTTTGGGATCGATTTGTCAACAAACGGTTTCATATTCATGGACCCGATGGTGGCGCCGCGCGGGCACAACGGAAGCCCACGGAATTTAATTTGACGCGCGGGTCGAGCCGGAAACGCATTCCTGCGTCCACATAATAATCCGCGTTGTACCAGCTTCCGCCGCGCAGAATTTTTTGGAATCCGACATCCGGGCCTCGCGGGTTTTGCAAAGGTCCCTTGGCATAACTGCCGAACCAATCGGCCACCCATTCCCAAACGTTGCCGCTCATGTGGTGCAACCCGTAGCCGTTGCCGGAAAGTGTGCCGACCGGAACCGCGCCGGAGGTGAAGGCGCGGGCGAAGTGGCCGCGTGCCGGGTCGGCCTCTGGTCCAAAGGAAAACCGGAGGCCTGCGGGACCGCGCGCGGCTTTCTCCCATTCGGCTTCGGTGGGGAGCCGTCCGCCTTTGTTTTGGCAAAAAGTTTCGGCTGACGACCAACTCACCAGGGTCACCGGGCACAGGTTGCAGGCCGATGACGCGCTTCGGCGGTGACTTTTTTGGAAAGATTCGTAGTCCCGGTTTGACACTTCATAGCGGTCGATGGCAAACGCATCCAGCCAGACTTCATGGACCGGTCGCTCCCGCTCGGTCCCCTGCTCACTGCCCATGAGGAACGGGCCGGCAGGGATTAAAACCGGCGCTTCTTTTTCGGCCATGACCGTGGATCCCAAAATAAGGTAACTGAAAAGCAGAACCCCAGCGCTCCAATTTTTATAGAAACGGTTGGCGCGGTGGACGTTATTCATCGGCATCTAGAGTCAGCGATTGCCAAAAGCTGACGACCTTGTTGGCGTTCTTATCCCGGTTGGCGCCATCCCAAACCGCAAACGCGAGCAGGAACCGGCCGCCGCTCTTGAAATTGATATCGTTGGGACTGTGCGTTTCCAAATCCCGCAGGAAAACCACGGTCCATTGGCCCGCCCGCCACTGCCCCCGCCCCTCCAGGTGCTGATAAACCAGAGGCTGGACCTGCAGGGTGCCGAATCCGGAGGCGTTGAGTTCTTCGACCGGCGATTCGTTGAAGGGATTTAGAAATTTCCGGACCGGAGGCACGGGGTGACCGGTTGCAGAATTATTCGATGGAGTTGTGAATATGGATTGATTGGCATCGGCCTTCCAATGCCAGATGTTGACCGGTTTTTGTCTTTCCCCCATGCCGTAAAAAGGTCCCTGCGCAACCGTCTGGTGACCCAGAGCGAACTGGATGGCCGCTTCGTCTGGAAAATCGGAAATCGCCGCGCCTTCCGGTGAGGGGTCCGCCCATTGCATGCGAAACGCGATCTGCTTCTGGTTGTGTATCGCTTGCACGGTCACCTCTTGAATGGGATGCTTACGGAACCGAATCGGGGCCAGTCGAACGGTGAGGGCGGGCGCCGTTTGCCAAGCTGGATGATCGGCGTCGACCGCCAGCGGCTGGTCGGTTGCCAGGGAAACCAGGGAGCGCCGCGTGGGGACCGGAGGCGCACTGGCAAACAACGATTGCAGGTAGTGCACCAAATGCCACCGCTCGTCCACGGTCAAATAATCGTAAGTGGTCATCGGCGTGCCGTCCATACCCACCGACAGGGTCTGGAAAATCTCCTCACTGGCCGCTCCCGCTTTATACAAACCGGGTTGTTGCAGATCGTAAACAAAAGAGGTGTGGCCCCAGACATCCTTCATCGAATCTTCCAGAGGGCCCGCCCGCTGGCCATCGTCTCCGTGGCAATGCCCGCAACGCATTTGCCGGAAAAGAATTTTGCCCTGCTGAACGGACAGCCTATCGAAAGGTGGTTCCGGTTCGATGGTAATTTTTGAATCCGGGATTTCCTGCCCGAAGCGGTCCGAAAAGGTTTTGAGGTATTGCACCAGGGAGTGAATCGCCTCGGGCCCCAGGATTTCACCCCAGGCGGGCATGACTGTTCCGGGAATGCCCTTTTCAATGGTCCGGGCAAGATCGCGGTCGAGCGGCAGAGCGATGTTTTTGGTCGAATGAAATTTAAAAATGCCGGAACTCAAATCGCGTGGCAGGGGAGTGAGGTAAGGGGTCGCCGCGCCATCACCTTTCCCGCGTTCGCCGTGACAATGGATGCAGAATTTCTGAAAAACCGATCGCCCCCGGTTTAAAATTTTCTCCCGTTCACGGGCCATGAAGGCTTGCACCTCGCGGGGTTGCGCACCCTCGATCATTTTTTCAACTTTTCTGGACTCGATGGCCTGACCCGGGAGGGCCAGGGTCAACAGGGCCAGCAAACAAACGGGCAGAGCAAGAGCTTTGCCCGACTCATGAAACGTTTTTTTACGGAACCAACTCATGGAGGAGTCACTCATTTTGAATGACCTCCATATTACCATAACAACCAGCGTGCCGCTGGGCAGTACCCCTGCAGGCAGGTGGCTGAACCTTTAAATTATGCCCAACAATTATTGAGCGCGAGATAAAGTTTGGCCTATTGCGTCCAGGTGCAACCTGGCCTGCGGAGGTATTCCGCCCGGCCCCCCCTCGCGGGGGAGGCAATAGGTTGAACTCTGCGAATCATGCCCCGCCATTGTTGGGCGCAAGCAGAGTACGGCCCATTTGAGTCCAGCGTTCACGCTGGCGTTGTTTTTGCCCGGAGCAAAAGTTAGAATGACTGTTTTGTTAACGAGAACTTTGCATAACACGAAAACTTTCAAACAACCTCACCATTCCAATGGGAGAACGGCGTGTCCCCCCTTCTCCAAGAGAGCTTGGCGTAAGTGGTAGTTTTCAGGAAAACCTGGATTCTTCGTCACTTCGTTCCTCAGAATGACAAGGCGTAATAAGATTATCATTCTGAGCGTCAGCGAAGAATCTGGGTTGTGCAAAGCTCTCCTTCTCCGCAGGGGGCCATAGGGCTTTTTCCTTGGAGCGGCAATTGATTTTTCACCTGGTCTGATGCCAACCGCTCTTGGTTCATGCCACCAGAATGAAGGAGTCCATGAAATCCATTAAATCGATTTGCGTGTTTTGCGCTTCCAGCAGTGCCGTCGA
>SMVS01000080.1 GCA_004357435.1 Nitrospina sp.
CTGGTTGATCGGGTGTTTATTGGATCGTGCACCAACAGCCGGATCGAAGACCTGAGAAGCGCTGCCGGGGTGATTAAGGGAAGGCGCGTTGCAGACAATATTATTGAAGCCCTGGTGGTTCCAGGCTCGGGCCTGGTCAAGGCCCAGGCGGAAAAAGAGGGCCTGGACGAAATATTCAAAAAGGCAGGGTTCAAATGGCGTGAGCCGGGGTGTTCCATGTGCCTTGGCCTGAACCCGGACAAGGTTGGACCTGGCGAACGCTGTGCCTCAACTTCTAACCGGAATTTTGTCGGCCGCCAGGGGCCTGGCGCGCGCACACATCTCCTCAGCCCGGCGATGGCAGCAGCAGCGGCGATTGCCGGCAAACTGGCCGATGTCAGGGAGTTGTAAGAATGAAAAAATTTGAAACCCTGACCTCGTGGGCAGCAACTCTGCCGCAGCCAAATATTGACACCGACCAGATCATACCGGCGAGTCACTTGAAAACCGTCAAACGTGAGGGCTTGGGCCGGTTCGCATTTGAGGCTGCCCGCTATGATAAAAAGGGCGAACCGAACCCTGATTTTATTTTCAATCAGCCGAAATTTGCTAAAGCCGAGATTTTGATTTCGGGCCCGAATTTCGGTTGCGGGTCATCCCGTGAACATGCGGTCTGGGCGCTGGCTGATATGGGAATTCGCGTCATTATTTCGGAGCAGTTTGCCGATATTTTTGCCACAAATGCCCCCAAGAACGGGATGTTGCTGATTACGCTCTCCAAGGATGGAATTGAGGAATTAATGCGGCACGCAAAAACAAGGCAGGTGAGGATCGACCTCCCGAACCAAACCGTTGAAATTGAAGGCACGCCGAAAAAAATTCCTTTTGAAATTGACCCTTTCGATAAAAAATGCCTGCTCGAGGGCCTTGACCAGATTGCCCTTACCCTTGAGCAAAATGCCGAAATTTCAGCTTATGAGGCGCGGTGGAAGAAAAAAACACCGTGGCTGTTTCATGACTGACGTTGAACCACTTTTAATTTCCCGGAAAGGGTGCCGGATGGCGGAACGTATTTCACTGGCGCTGGCGGTTAAGGGGTTGTCGTTCAGAACATCGTCGTTAACTAACCTGAATATAAATGAGACTACCCGGTTTAAATTAATAGAACTTGGCTTTCCATTGCTTTTGATTGGAAAGGAAGGTGCTTGTGGGTGGGTGGCAGCGCTTGACCTCATGGAAAAAGCAAGGCCCGAGCCTAGTCTTTTCCCGAACGGCAACCGCGGCATGCCAATTGCGCTTTCTTTTTGGAGTGACCACGCCGCCACAAAAACTTCGGAAAACGGAAATTTTTCCCCTTATGTGGAACTGATTTCCCGGCAAATTGCTGATGGACGGCGGTTTCTTCAAGGAGATGCCCCGGGACTGGCAGACATAGAAAGCTATATCGCCGTCTCAAGCGCCGCCAGGGATGGCCTCCCTGCCCTGGTTTCCGCCTGGAGGAAAAGAATGAGCGACCTGAAAAGTAGTGTTTCAAGTCAGCCGGTTGATACCAGTGAAGCAGAACACCAACTGCAAAACCTGAAAAACCTGGCTGTCAGCCCCGTGGATCTTGACCGCTGATAAAAAGTGCTGGGGAAAACCCCAGCACTTTTATATTCCAGTCAGCGATGATTTCGCAAAGACTAGAACTTCCCCCTCATTTCAATTCCATAGGACCTAAGGGACCCTGGGTGAATAAACGAGCCGCCAAACTCTGGAGCAGGAATAATTTCTTCCAGGTAATTATTATTACCCAGATTTTTGACGAAACCTATAATTGCCCAGTTTTCGGTCTCAATTCCAGCTCTTAAATTCACTGTTACATAGGCATCACGCTTGGTCAGCGCATAATTGCCAATGCCCAGCGCAGCGCCGTTGTCGGGCGCATCGCAGGCCGGGGGTTGAAAACCGAGATCCGTCAATTGGTCGCAAAAGAACCCGGCCCCCGAAATAAAGAAACCGTTTATGGTCATCCGTTCCTGATCCTGGACCGCGTGGAACCAGGTATCGCCAATCCAGGCAGCATCAGCCCGGGCAAAAAAGGACATGTCACCCCGGACAGGATATCTAAACTCAGCCGAAGCGTTGATGGTGTAATCCGGCGTGTAGGGAGATTTGTTGCCGACCGTATCCGGGCGTGAGGCGAAACTTTTGATTTCGGTGTCAATGACATTGAACCCGGCATTGACTGTGAAATAGTCATGCAAGCGGGCGTACGCCGCGAATTCAAAGCCTTTGATCTTGACGTTATCAATGTTGTTGACAACCCGCAGCAAACCAAAAGGACCGACAAAAAACTCGAAGAACTGCATATCGTCGACATCGACATAGTAAAAAGCACCTTCATAGGAGAAACGACCATCGTTTGTTCGTCCCTTGAAGCCAACCTCGAAGGCACTTGAGGTTTCCTCCCGGAATATATCCGAGATGACGACCGGTGGGAAATCAAAAAATTCCCCTTCAGGATCCGCCAACGCATTGAGACCATTGATGAAAATGTCGATCGTTGCCCTGCTGCCGGAATTGTTGAAACCGCCCGACTTGAAACCAACGCCCCAGCTGGCCCAGAACGTCAACGCGGGGGCCGCATCCCAGGTAATGCTGACCTTGGGTTGCAGCTTGTCAAAAGTGCGGCTTTGAGGGGAAATACCTTCCGGATTAAACAAAAAAGCCGGGTTCAGTGGCGAACCGCCGGTTCCGCTGCCGTCATAGGCAAGAAATACAGTGGTTACAGTCGGGTCTACCAGATTAGTCACTTCGCGCTTTTCACTGTCATAACGCAGCGCCAGCGAGGCCTCGATATCGTCGTTCAGATCATAGTTGATGTTGCCGAAAAAGGCATAAACTGTGCTGTCAAAATCGTCCCAAAGCAGCGCTTCGGTAAAGTTTCCGACTGAGGTATCGGAACCAGCCCGCTGGAAAAGCCCGCGGGTTGGTGTTGTGCCATCGTCGCGGTTCAGCGAAACACCGACCTCGCGGTCAATCGACAGGAAATAGACGCCAAACTCCCAGCGCAACCGCTGGTCTGAAGGCGAGGTCAACCGCACTTCGAAACTGATATCACTCTGGTTGCGGATTTGCTCCTGGATGCCGTCACAGGTGAGCGGGGTGTAGGCGCCCAGGAATGATCCCTCAAGATCCACCAGCACCGGCGTTGGATTGCCCGATATGAAAGTTGGTGCGGGCACCGGGAACCCCGCCAGGGCCGCTGCAGAATCCTGACAAACCTGGTCGCCGGCAAAAAAGCCGAAGGAGCCGGATGTGCCGTCGGCGATCAAGTTATTGTTGATGTCGCTATAAAGCACCCAGGCCGTCAGGGTGCCCCAATCCATTTCGTGCTCAAGCTTTGCCGAGAGTTCCAAGGCATCCTGATCGTTGTCCGAGCGAATATTGTTCTGGAATGCAAATTCGTGTTCATTGACGTTCTTGAAAGCGGCCGGATTTCCAAGTGCGTTGGCAAAGTTTTCCAGCGCAAAGACGGAGTTAAACACAATCGATGAAGCGTCCACTTCACCGTAGCGCACCTTCATATCCACCGATGTTTGGGAAGAGGGCTGCCAAAGCAGGCGGCCCGAAATATTGTAGCTTTTAAACCTGTCGGCGGGCTCGTCGCGGAATGTGTTGGTGTAAAATCCGTCGGTCGTGCGATAGTCGAAATGGGCCTGGAAATAAAGTTGGTCTTCGGACAGCGGCCCGCTGACGCTGGCCGAGGTATAAAAACTCCTGTTATTGCCGTAGCTTGCTATCCCACTGGCTCGAAATGTGTTATCCGGGGCCTGGGTGGTTACAATGATTGCACCTGCGGCGGCATTTCGGCCGTAGATAGCCCCCTGGGGCCCTTTCAGAATTTCGATCTGTTGAAGATCAACAAACTCACGGTTGAAGGCAGCCGGGTTGGTCAGCAGGATGCCATCGACAATAAAGGCAAAACTGTTCTCAGCATCTCGGGCGCCGTTGATACCGCGAATATTAACCTGGGTATCACCAACTTCCGCGGCATTGACAATGGTCACCCCGGGGGTCAACCTGATAAAATCTACGGCGCGTTGAACACCAGCCGCCTCCAGGACGTCAGCGGTCAAGACGGTCACACTGGCAGGGATATCCTGAAAGGATTCCTTGCGGCGCCGGCCAGTAACAAAAACTTCTTCAGTTTCGCGGGCGACTTGTACAGGACCGCCTGCAGCTTCATCCGCATTTTGGTCCTCTGATTCCTGCGCAAAAACAACAGCTGGCACCGCAAATAGAATTGTCGCAACACTTACAGTGGTTAAAAATGAATTTCTCAAGAATCTGGTTTTCACGCTTGCCTCCCCTTTTTAAGCGATATGCGCGTTTTCTGGTTCCCTCAAACCGGCGCTTGAACAGTGACACTACGTTAATACCCATGACTATCGACTTTGTATGCATGACATCCATAAAACCAACGAATCGCATTGGAAGTATGCCTCATCGTCAGAATATTGTATACAAAATATTAAGTTTTACGCCGGTAAAAAATGTCATATTGAATTCAAGAAGGGTGTTTTGTTATTACATTGTATTTTAGTATGCCGAATAATCCGGACGACTGGCGCGGGAGAAACTATGTCGAAAGCTACAAACAAAGCCGTTAAAATAATAAGGAAAATGATTCTGGAAGGGGTTTTCGCACCCGGGGCGCACCTCAAGGAGGAAGAGTTAGCCAAGGTTTGTGGGGTCAGCCGTACACCCGTTCGTGATGCCCTCCGGGCTTTGGCCGCGGAAGATTATGTCCGCATTATTCCTAATCACGGCACTTTCGTTTCCGAATGGTCTGGTCAGGATATTGCCGATATTTTTCTACTCCGTTCCATGCTTGAGGCATACGGTGCCCGGCTTGCGGCACAAAAGGCAACCAAAGAGCACATCAATACGATGCGTAAAGAGGTTGAGCGGATAGATAAAATGCTGTCTTCCGGGAAGGGTGTTGATCTTGAAATTTTTCTCGCCGGAAACAAAAAATTTCATGAAACCCTCAGGGAAGCAGCTGGAAGTGACCGCCTGACCAAGATCATTTCCCGCCTTATTTCCCAGCCGGTGGTGGCTAGAACCGCCATATCTTATACTCGAGATGATTTGCAGCGCTCAAACGAACACCATGCCGAATTGGTTGAGGCTATTTCCGCCAAGGACGGCGAATGGGCCCATTCGGTCATGACCTCACACATCCTGGCCGCGTTTCAGGTTTACAAGCGCCATTACAACCCGGACCAGGTGGAAATTTCTGATTAGAAATTAAAGCGAAGCGAGATAATCCAGCACGGTTTGGCTGGTCTCGACATCTCCGCACTTGATATCCATGTCAAACAGATTGGCCTTTTGTACTTCTTCGCTGCGGTCCCCGCAGCCATCAGCCACAACCACGGGAATATAGCCATATTGCAGGGCATCCAAAACTGTTGCCCGGACACAACCGGAGGTGCTTAACCCTGACACTATAACGGTATCAACCGCTAACGTTGTCAATATTGATGATAGGTTGGTTCCGAAAAAACCGCTCGGGTATTGCTTGGTGATTACAAATTCACCTTTCTGGGGCTTCAGGCCATCGGCAAATTCCGTCAGGGGAGAACCCTGATAAAGGTGTTTGAGGCTTGGGACTTTGCGATAATAAAGCCCACCATCAGCGCCGCCCGGCATATATTCCACCTTGGTGAAAACCACTGGAATGCCCTTTTTCCGGGCCGCCGCAAGTAGTATTTTGGCCACTTCAAGTTCGGCCTCCACTCCGGCGTACAGCGGCGAGGATTTTTCCAGATACGCTTTAAACCAGTCAATCAGGAGAAGGGCCGGCATGGTCCCAAAACCAAGCTTGTGGCCAAATCCGGCCGAATAGTAATCCTGTTCGAAATCTTCCGAATTGCGGCTTGCCATTAAATCGCTCCCTGTTTCTTCAAGCGATCGATATCACCTTTGCCAAGACCAAGCAAATCCTGGAAAATTTCGGTGTTATGCTGCCCCAGTTCCGGGGCTGGCCGGGAAACCTTGCCAGGGGTTTTTGAAAGCCTTGGGAAAACGTTCTGCATTACCAGGTTTTTATATTGGTCGTGATCGACCTTAATGAGGGCGTCACGGGCCTTGAACTGCGGGTCTGCCAGCATATCCTGCGCCTTGAAAATCTTTCCAGCTGGCACCCCATTTTTTTCCATAACATCAAGCAGTTCGCTGGTCGAAAGGGTGCTAGTCCATTGACCAATCAAATCGTCCAGCTCCTGCTGATTTTCACCGCGCACCTTGTGAGAGATGTATTTAGGGTCTTTAGCCAATTCCGGCGTCCCCATAGCCCCACACAACCGCCCAAACACCGAATCCTGGTTGGCGCCAATCAAAAGGCTGCCATCCTTGGTGGGATAAACGTTGGAGGGTGCGACCATGGGCAGGATTGAGCCGGTGCGTTCCCGCACAAACCCGGACTCGGTATATTCCGGAACCAGCGATTCCATCATCGCCAGAACCGCTTCATAAATGGCACTGTCGATCACCTGCCCCTCGCCGGTCTTTTCCCGGTGATGGAGAGCCATCAGGGCGCCGAGGCATGCCAGGGTGCCAGCCAGTGAATCGCCAAGCGAGATACCAACCCGGCTGGGGGGCGTTGAGGGATCGCCAACCAGGTTGCGGAGCCCGCCCATGGCCTCGCCAATGCCCCCGTAACCTGCCCGGTGGGCATAAGGGCCGGTTTGCCCGTAACCGGATACCCGGATCATAATCAGTTTCGGGTTGATGGCTTTGAGATCCTCCCAGCCAAGGCCCCAACGCTCCATCGTTCCGGGCCTGAAGTTTTCCAATAGAAAGTCGGATTTCTCAACTAACTGTTTAACAAGGTCCTGTCCTTCAGGGATGCGGAGATTAACCGTGACTGATTTTTTATTGCGACCAACAACTTCCCACCAGAGCGGTTCGGTGCGCCCCCAGTCCCGCATCGGATCCCCGGTGCCGGGCTGCTCAACCTTGATCACTTCAGCGCCATGGTCGGCCATGAGCTGGCCGCAGAAGGGTCCCGCAATCAACTGCCCCAGTTCTACTACCCTTAAATCTTTAAGTGCTCCGAACATATCTGACCTTATATCATCCTGTTTTCAGATAAAAACCCGGCTTAGGCCTCCGCCTGAGAAGAAATATATGTGCATTTTTGATTGCACGGGGAGATCATCACAATAATATGTATACAAATCTAATGTCTAATTGTATACAATATTTCCACGGAAAGGGTCTTCCAGAACCCACCAGAAGGCTTTTTCAGAGCTTTTTTGGGAATTTAGGCGGCAAAAATATTAAAATTTTACCAGGTATTGTTTTTAGAAAACCATGAGCAAAAGCATTAACATTGTTGAGGTCGGGCCAAGGGACGGTCTGCAAAACGAACAGGTACTTTTTTCAACCGGGGATAAATTGAACCTGATTAGCCAGGCTGTGGCCGCCGGGGCACGTCGTATCGAAGTTGCCAGCTTTGTTCATCCCAAGTTGGTCCCGCAAATGGCGGATGCCGAAGACCTTGTGGCACGGCTACCTGACAACCCGTCGCTTACCTATATCGGCCTGGTTTTGAATATACATGGCCTTGAACGTGCCCTGGTAACCAATGAAAAAAGCCGTGGAATTGATGAAATTGGCTGCGTCGCGGTTGCTTCGGATACGTTTGCGGCGAAAAATCAGGGCCAAACCAGTGATGAAAGCATTACAATTTCCAAAGACATCATCCGCCGCGCAAAAAAAGACGGCCTTGGCGCCCAGGTTACGCTCTCGGCCGCGTTCGGCTGTCCCTTTGAGGGATTGGTGGACCCTGTCCGGGTGGTCGGGATCGCGAAAAATTTAGCCGAGGCGGAACCGTTTGAGATAGCAATTGCCGACACCATCGGTGCCGCTGTCCCTTCTCAGGTGAGTGATCTATTCGGCGCCCTTCAGGATGCGCTTCCAGAAATGAAGTTTCGGGGCCATTTCCACAACACCCGCAACACCGGCATTGCCAACGCCTGGGCGGCTTATGAGGCAGGAGTCAGAACGTTTGACGCCAGCTTGGCCGGCCTTGGCGGCTGCCCTTTCGCTCCGAAAGCCACCGGGAATATTGCCACCGAAGATCTGGTCTATATGTTTGAGCGCTCAGGCGTAAAGACCGGGCTTGACTTAAAGGCCCTGATCAGCTCGGCTCACTGGGTCGGGGACAAATTGGGAAGACAACCTCCTGCTATGGTTAGCCAGGCCGGAGAATTTCCGCGGGAACTGGCCTCTTAATATAACGGAAAAGTACAGGAACAACGTATGTCATATCGATTGGGAGTGGATGTTGGGGGAACCTTTACCGATCTTTTGATCATTCACGACGAAACCGGTGAAACTTATCAGGCAAAAGTACCAACAACCCCTCAAGACCCCTCGCTTGCGGTAATTGAGGGCGCAAAGAAACTTTGCCAAGCCCATGGCCTTAAAGCCACTGACATTGACCTGTTTTTGCACGGGACAACGATTGCCACCAATACAATACTGGAAGGCAAGGGCTGCCGGGTCGGCCTGATCGTCACCGAAGGCTTCAGGCAAGTCCTGCAGGTGGCGCGGGCGTTCGTCCCCGGGGGACTGGCAGGCTGGATTATCTGGCCCAAGCCCGAACCCCTGGCGCCACTGGAATGCACGGTTGAAGCCCCGGAGCGAATGGGCGCGGATGGAAAAATAGTGCGCCCGCTTGATGAGGCGAAGCTGCGTAAAAACCTGCAGGTCCTGAAGAACGAGGGAGTTGAGGCGCTCACGGTCTGCCTGATGAATTCCTACATTAACCCGGCCCATGAAAAACAGGTTGCGAAGATTTGCGCCAAGGAATTTCCAGACCTGCCGGTTTCCATCAGTTTCGAAATCCTGCCCGAAATGCAGGAATATGAACGCACCCTGACGACAGTGGCGAACTCGGCGGTGCGCCCCCGGGTCTCAAGCTATATCCGGAACCTTTCCAAAGAACTCAAGGGCTGGGGAATGCGCGGAAAGCTGAACCTACTGCGCTCCGACGGTGGCCTGATGAGCACCGAGAAGGCTGAACAGGCGCCGGTGAACCTTCTGATGTCCGGGCCTGCGGGCGGGGTCGCCGGGGCGGTCTGGGTCGCCAAACACGCTAGGTTTAACAATATTCTGACGCTCGATATGGGCGGAACCTCAACCGATGTGGCGCTGATTGAAAATGGCCAGCCGCGCCTGAAGCGTGAGACCACCGTAAGCGACCTGACGGTACGCGCCTCCTCGCTGGATATCCGCACGGTCGGAGCCGGCGGCGGATCAATCGCGCATGTTCCTGAGCTGACCAAGGCGCTCCGGGTTGGTCCGGAATCCGCCGGCGCTGATCCCGGACCGGTTGCCTACAAGAAGGGCGGAACCAGCCCTACAGTTACCGATGCCAATGTAGTTCTGGGAAATCTGCCAGAGGGTCTTTTGGGCGGCGAGATGAAGCTGGACAGGACAGGCGCAAAAAAAGCCGTGCAGACTATCGCCGATGCGCTTGGCATTGACGTGATGGAAGCCGCCGCGGGGATTATCGATATCGTTAATGAAAACATGTTTGGGGCGTTGAGACTGGTCTCCATCCAGCAGGGCTATGACCCCCGTGATTTCGCGCTGATGGGGTTCGGCGGGGCAGGACCCCTGCACGCTAATGCAATCGGGCGACTGATGCAATCGTGGCCGGTCATTATCCCGCCCAGCCCTGGGGTTCTTTGCGCCTATGGCGATGCCACCACCCGGATGCGGGTCGAAACCGCGCGCAGCTTTAACAAACAGTTCAAAGACACCAGTGATGCCGAACTGGCTGATATCATGGACAAAATGGGGAAAGAGGTTGCCACAGAACTTGCCGGTGAAGGGGTGCCCCAAGGCGATCAGGAAATCACCTTCGAACTCGATATCCGTTATAAAGGCCAAGCCTTTGAAGTGCCTTTGGCGGCGGACCTTTCCCATTTCCAGGCGGGAAAGGGGATTGAAGCAATCGCTAGGGCCTTTAATGCCGAACACAAGCGCCTGTTTACCTTCAACCTCGATACCTCACTGGAATTTGTTAACCTGAGGGCGGTCGCGCTTGGCAAACCGGCGAAAGTTTCTTCGCCCGAGATCAAAAAGGGTGATGGTAAAGCGGCGCGCGCCAGAATCAGGGATCATTTGGTTTACATGGACGGCCAAGAACGCGAAGCGGCGATATATGATCGCCGTAAGCTGCTGGCCGGCGATATCATCAAGGGCCCTGCGATTATTACTGAAATGGATTCCACCACCCTGGTTCTTTTGGGGCATGTGGCGCGGATTGACAGTTTTGGTAACATTCTGATTACACCGGAGGAGTGAGGAAGAAGACATGCCTGCAAGAATTATTGAAAAAAACTCTAAAAAATTCACTCCGGTTAAGGTTGACCCGGTCACCCTCGACATCATTGAAAATGCGCTCAGGAACGCCCGGGTGGAAATGGATGCGACTTTGTTCCGGACCGCCATGTCGCCGGGCATCCGCGAACAGGGTGATGCCTTTCCGCTGATTGCCGATCACAAGGGGCGTATGGTGGTGGGCCAGTTTGGCAGTTTTATTGATGGGTTTCTGAATGCCTATGACGGCGATCTCGAAGAAGGCGATGTCATTTGGCTGGCCGATCCGTACACCTGCGAGGGGGCCGTCAGTCACGCCAACGACTGGCTAATTCTGATGCCGGTGTTTATCAGCGGCCGTCTGATTTCCTGGGCCGCGATGTTTGGCCACATGACCGATATCGGCGGCAAGGTGCCGGGCTCGCTTCCTACCGATGCGGTTTCCATTTTCGAGGAAGGTATCCGAATTCCGCCGGTCAAAATCTATAAGAAAGGCGAATACCAGAAAGACCTGGTTGATCTGGTGATGCATCAGGTGCGCATGCCTGAATGGTGCCGCTCGGATTTGAATGCGATTATCGCCAGCTGCCGGATGGCCGAGCGCCGGGTTCACGAAATGTGCGAACGTTTTGGTGAAGACGTTTATGTTTCTGCCACCGAAGAACTTCTTGAGCGCAATTATCGTGCCATGAAGCAGTTAATCCACACCACCGTGGCGGAAGAAAAAATTTCCTTTACCGACTATGTTTGCGATGACGGCATGGGGTTTGGTCCCTACAAGATCCACTGCTCGATGTGGCGCGAGGGCGACAAGGTTATTCTTGATTTCGAGGGAACCGATCCGCAATCGGCCAGTTCAATCAACTTCTACCTCAATGAAAACATGTTCAAGATGTTCTTTGGCATCTACATGATCATGGTGTTTGACCCGCAAATCCTCTTCAACGACGGTTTTTACCCGCTGGTAGATGTGCGGATTCCCGAAGGCTCGCTATTGAAACCAAAGTTTCCCGCCGCGCTGTCCTGCCGAACCCATGCCCTGGGGCGTATTTTTGACGTATTGGGTGGACTTTTGGGACAACGCCAGCCGGAATTTCTCAATGCCGCCGGTTTTTCTTCCAGCCCGCACCTGATGTTTTCAGGTTTTCACAAAAATGGTGAATGGTTCCAGCTGTTCCAGATCGGGTTTGGCGGCATTCCCGGCCGGCCGTTTGGCGACGGTCCTGATGGCCATTCGTTGTGGCCCGGGTTCACCAATATTCCGAACGAATTTCTGGAGCGCTATTTCCCGCTCAGGATTGAACGCTACGAGTCTACTCCCGATTCCGGAGGCGCCGGCTTTTTCCGCGGCGGCAACGGCATTACCATGAGCTACCGGTTTCTCGAAGCCGGGACGATTTCGATCCACGATGACCGCTGGTTCACCTACCCGTGGGGGGTTAATGGAGGGACGCCAGGCGCGCGCTCACAAAAAATCCTCGAGCGCGCAGACGGAACCCGTGAGGTGCTGTCTTCCAAATGCGACCGCATCCAGGTCAAGGAAGGTGACCTTTTGCATTATATCACCTGGGGCGGCGGTGGCTGGGGGGACCCGCTTGAACGCGATCCAGACCTTGTGGCCCTTGAGGTCAGGCGCGGCCTGGTCAGCTTTGAGGGGACTAAACGCTATGGCGTGGTCTTAACCCAGGCGGGCGATGTCGACAAAAAAGCGACCAAGGATATGCGAAAAGATATGGCCGCCAAACGAGGAAA
>SMVS01000081.1 GCA_004357435.1 Nitrospina sp.
ATTGTCAACTTTGACGAAGTGGTCCATCGCGGGATCGAGGGCTTGATTAAAGTCGCTGGCATCGGGCCTAAAAAAGCAGAGGCCATACTGGAGTTCGCGATATCCCAAATTGCTCTGCGGCCTTCGAAACCCAAAAAGACAGAATCAAGCGCTGGGCAGGAAGACACTTTGACTGACCCAGCTCTGGGGGCCGGTGAGGAAGCGACCGAAGGAACGGATGCCCCTGCCGCTGAATCTGAAGAGGCGGCATCGGCTGAAGAAGTGGTGGACGCTCCTCAGGAGGAGGAGGAAGATCAGGAGTTGGGATTGGATGAACTGGTCGATATCGACCCGAAGGTGATCAAATTGCTTGAGAAAAACGGTTTCCAGACCATCGCTGAACTTTCCGTGACCGGGCCGGAGGAATTGTTTGCCATGGAAGGCATCAATGAGGAGCTGGCAAAAAACCTGGTCGATCAGGCTAAACAATTAATAGAAAAATTTGAAAATGCATAAGAAGAATTTCTTTATAATCATTTCAGGGTCAAACCTTTAAAGAGATCCGGAGAACTGCGTGGGCAAAATAAGAATCAATAAATTAGCGTTGGAACTGAACATTCAAAATGACCAGATCATCGATCAATTGCAGAAGAAGGATTGCCTGGTCAAGAACTATATGAGTTCCATCGATGCGGAAATGGCCGATTATATTCGGGAATTATTTAGTGAGAAACCGGCGGTCAAAGACAAGCAAAAAACCGGGAAAACCCAAACAAAAAAAATCATTAAGTCCGCCGCGAAGACTAAAGCCCCGGTAGGCAAATCCAAGACAGCCAAAATCATTTCGAAGGCCAAAAAACCGGCAGTCGTCAGCCCGGGAAAACCTAAAGCAACCCCTAAAAAGGCCGCCACGGTAGCCAAAGCACCGGCGACCGTCAGAGCCAAAACCGCCAAAGCGGCTCCTAAGACCGACCCATCAGACAAACCCAAAGCGGGGCGAAAGTTGGGTCTGAAAATCGTCAAAAAGGAAGATCTGGTAAAAAAGGCCAAGAAAGCCAAAGGGAAGGAGGTTGTCGCCGAAAAAAAATCCGCGGCCCAGCCCGCACCGGCCCAGCCCAAACCAGTAGCGGACATACCTGTGTCACCCGCCTCACCATCGGCTGAGGAAGCGGTTGAAGAAAAATTTGAGACGATTGAACTCTTTTCAAGCAACCCGGTTCGTGACCTCGCTGAGAAAATGAAGTGCCCTCCCAATGACATCATTTTGGACCTCATGTCTTTCGGCATCATGGCGACCATCAACCAAACACTGGATTTCGAAATCGCCTCGAAAATTGCGGACAAGCGTGGCTATGAAGTTAAATTAATTTCGCCGGAAGAGGAGTTGGGTCTCGACGAGGAAGAGGAGGAGGAAAGCGGTCCTGAGGACCAGGTTCTCCGGCCTCCAATCATAACGATCATGGGCCACGTGGACCATGGGAAAACTTCATTATTGGATGCCATTCGTAAAACCAATGTCACCGGAAGTGAAAAAGGCGGGATCACTCAGCATATTGGCGCCTATCAGGTCGATATTCAAGGCAAGACTCTGACTTTTCTGGATACGCCCGGACATGAAGCGTTCACCGCCATGCGGGCGCGCGGCGTCCAAATCACCGACTTTGTGGTTCTGGTCGTGGCCGCGGATGATGGCATCAAACCACAAACCAAGGAAGCGATCGACCATGCCAATGCCGCCGGTGTCCCCCTGGTGGTGGCGATCAACAAAATCGACAAAGCGGATGCCAAACCGGAAGAAGTTAAAAAACAACTGGCCGACATGAATCTTCTGCCGGAGGAATGGGGAGGACAAACCATATTTGCTGAGGTTTCCGCCCTCACCGGCGCTGGCGTGGACAAACTTTTGGAATTACTGCTTCTCCAGGCTGAAATCATGGAGATGAAGGCGGACCCTAAGCTTCGGGCGCGTGGCGTGGTGATTGAATCCCAACTTGATGTCGGGCGCGGCCCGGTGGCTACAGTCATCATTCAAAAAGGAACTTTGAAGATCGGCGACCCCTTCATCGTGGGCAATTATTTTGGGAAAGTCCGGGCGCTGACCAACTACCTGGGTAAAAGTATAAAAGTCGCTTCTCTATCAACTCCGGTCGAAGTGGTCGGTATGACAGAAGTGCCCATCCCCGGCTCACGGTTCATGGTGGTTAAAGATGAAAAACGAGCTCGCCAGTTGAGCGCCACGCGGATTCAGAAAGATCGCGAATCGGCTCTGGCTAAAAAACCGCGCATCACCATGGAAGACCTGCATCAGCAAATCGTGGAAGGTAAAATTCATGAACTCAACCTGATCATCAAAGCCGATGTGCAGGGCTCCATTCAAGCCGTGCAAGAAGCTTTTTCCAAACTGGAGACGGACAAAGTACGGGTGAAAATCATTCACGATGCGGTCGGTGGGATCACCGAGTCTGACGTCCTGCTGGCCAGTGCCTCCAACGCTATCATTATCGGATTCAATGTTCGACCCACTGAAAAGGCCGGCAGTATGGCTATTCAGGAAAAAGTGGATGTCGAGCTTTACAGCATCATTTATGACGCTATCAACGATGTCAAAAAAGCCATGGAAGGCTTGCTGGAACCGGTATTCAAGGAAAGGATCACCGGTCGCGCCGAGGTGCGGGAAGTTTTCACCATTCCCAAAGTTGGCATGATTGCCGGATGCCAAGTGATTTCGGGTAGTATCGAGCGCAACGTGAAGGCCCGGCTGGTGCGCGACAGTGTGGTGGTTCATGAAGGTAAAATCCAATCCTTGAGAAGGTTCAAGGACGATGTCAAGGAAGTGTCATCCGGTTACGAATGCGGCTTGGCCTTTGAAAAGTTTCAGGATCTCAAGCAAGGGGACATCGTGGAACCCTTTGTTTTGGAAGAAGTGACTCCTTAAGAATTCCGTCAGGAATATCGCCATGAAAGTGGGTTGCTGTTCACTCAAATTTTATCTACACGGCAATAGCTCGTTAAAAGGCAAAAGAAAAGTGGTGCGATCCATTAAAGATCGTGTCAAAAACAAGTTCAATGTCTCTATTTCCGAGGTCGGCGATCAGGATCTTTGGCAAAGTATTCATTTGGGGATTGCCGCCGTCAGCTCCGATGCCAAATACCTTGAAGGTTTGTTGCAAAAGGTCACGGACTTCATCGACAATATGCACTTGGCGGAAATGACGGAGTCCAGAGTCGAATTGATTCACCTTGGAAAGGATAACCCCGGAACAATGTTTTGAAATCCGGGTACAGGTGAACCATGCGTTACAAAAGATCGTTGCGAGTTCAGGAGTTGTTGCTGGAGGAAATCTCCAAATTACTGATCCATGGGCTGAAGGACCCCCGCATCGGCTTCGTCACCCTCACCCGAGTCGAACTGAGCGACAACCTCAAACATGCCAGGGTGATGGTCAGTATTATGGGGGACATAAAACAGAAAGAAGAGTCGCTGACAGGGTTGAACAGCGCCAAAGGGTTTATTCGCGGACAACTGGGGCGCAGTCTCCATTTGAGATACATTCCGGAACTGGAATTTAAAATAGATAAGTCCGCCGAACATGTCGAAAAAATCACCAAGATCCTAAGTGAGTTGCACCATGAGCCTTAATGAAGTTGTCAATATCCATAAACCGGTGGGTCCTTCTTCCTTTGCCATGGTGCAGGCGGTCAGAAAAGTGCTGAACGTCAAAAAAGCCGGGCATATTGGGACTCTGGATCCCTTGGCTGAGGGGGTTTTGCCTATTTGCCTTGATCGGGCCACCCGCATCATTCAGTTTATGGTCGGCCTATCCAAAGTTTACCAGGGCACACTCACCTTGGGCTCGGTCACCGATACCCAGGACCAGTCCGGAAAAGTTCTCGCCACGGCAGACGCCAGCGGCGTGACGGAGCCACAGGTGCGTGAGGCGTTGAGTTCCTATGTGGGTGAGCAGGGACAAATTCCACCCATGTTCTCCGCCAAGAAAAAAAATGGCGTTCCTCTGTACAAAATGGCCAGGAATGGTGTTACTATCAGCAGGGATCCAGTCACTATCCACATTTATTCCATAGAATTTCTGGGAATGAACGGTAACGAAGTGACATTCAGGGCCCATTGTTCGTCGGGAACCTACATACGTACGCTCTGCCATGACTTGGGTCAGAAACTCGGATGCGGCGCTCATATGAGCAAGTTGGTCCGTGAACGTGTCGGGAGTTTCGATTTAAAGTCTTCCCTGACCTTGGAAGAATTGAAACACGCCCAAACCGATGGAAGCCTTTCCGAAAAGCTCCTGCAAACGGATCAGGCTTTATCCTTTATGCCGGAAATCAGGGTGAACCCCGATCGAGTCGAATCCATCCTGCATGGAGTGGCGTTGACCAAGTCCTCCGTTTGCAAAGCTTCTCACCGGTTAAGTCCGGGGATGAATTTTCGAGTCACCAGCGAAAACAATCCTCTGGTGGCCATCGTCGTGCCTTTGGTGGACCAGAATGCATTTGACACCATGCGGCCCGAGCAAGCCGCATTTAAATTAAAACGAGTACTGATTTCAAATTGATACAACGGAGATTGAGAAAATGGCACTGACCAAAGAAAGCAAATCTGGCATTATTGAAAAGTTCCAACTAGGTGAAGGCGATACCGGATCTTCGGAAGTCCAGATAGCTTTATTGACAAATCGATTGAACTATTTAACGGATCATTTCAAAACCCACAGCAAGGATCATCATTCCAGGCGGGGCTTGATTCGCATTGTAAACAGAAGGCGCAAATTACTGGACCATTTGAAAAGAGAAGATGTCCAACGATACCAGAATATAATCAAAGAACTGGGAATCAGGCGCTAAACAAGATCGGAGAATTTTTAATGCAAGAAAAAGTTGAAGTGGACTTGGACGGAAAGTCCGTGTCGTTTGAAGCGGGATGGCTCGCTAAACAGGCCAACGGCTCTGTGGTGGTTCGACAGGGCGATACCATGGTGCTGGTGACAGCGACCATGGCTAAAAGTCAAAGGGAGGGCATAGACTTTTTTCCTCTGACCGTAGATTACCGGGAAAAAACCTACGCCGCGGGGCGAATCCCCGGCGGCTATCTGAAACGGGAAGCCCGGCCCGGAGATCAGGAAACCCTGACCTGCCGGTTGATAGACCGGCCCCTGCGGCCGCTGTTTCCGAGTGAATTCAGGAATGAAACACAGATCGTTTGCCTGGTCATTTCGCACGACCAGGAAAATCCTTCTGACATCATCGCCCTCGGGGCGGCATCCACCGCTTTGTTGATCTCGGACATTCCCTTCAACAACCCAGTCGCCGGAGTGCGGGTGGCCAGAGTCGATGGCGCGTTCGTCGTCAACCCCACCTATGAAGAAACCAAAAACAGTGACATGAACCTGATCATGGCAGGTACAGCCGATGGCATCGTTATGGTCGAAGCCGGCGCCAACGAACTGAGTGAAGATGTCATGATGAACGCTCTGGAATACGGCCATCAGCACATCAAGAAACTCGTGGCGGCTCAAATCGAGTTGAAGAATAAGCTGGGCAAAGAAAAAATTTCGGTAGCCACCAAAGAAATCAATCAGGAACTGCATACCAAGGCCACCGATTCAGTGCGTCCTGGTATCGAAGCCGCCATGGAGATTTCTAAAAAGGCGGAACGGCAGGCGGCCATCGACAAAGTGCAAGAGGGCATGATGGAAGCTTTCAATCCGGAAGCCGACGACGACTTGAAAGGCGAACTCAAAGATATCTTTCATGACGCCGAGAAAGCGGTGGTACGCAACATGATTTTGGAAAAGCAATCGCGCGTGGACGGCCGGGGTTTGAAAGACATCCGCCCCATCACCTGTCAGGTCGGATACTTACCGCGGGTTCACGGTTCCTCCATTTTCACGCGCGGGGAAACTCAAGCGTTGGTCAGTGTCACGCTGGGCACCGCTTCCGACGAACAACGGATGGACACACTGGACTTCAAAGGCACCAAGAATTTCATGTTGCATTACAACTTCCCCGCCTTCTGCACCGGCGAAGTCAAGTTTCTCTCCGGTCCCGGACGCCGCGAGATCGGCCACGGCATGCTGGCCGAAAGAGCTTTGCTTCCAATGTTGCCGTCCCGGGAAAGTTTTCCTTATACGATTCGCATCGTATCGGAAATCCTGGAGTCCAACGGCTCCTCCTCCATGGCTTCGGTTTGCGGCGGCACTTTGTCCTTGATGGACGCAGGCGTGCCGATCAAAGAAGCGGTGGCCGGAATCGCCATGGGCTTGATCAAGGATGGCGACAAGGTCGCCATTTTGTCGGATATTCTCGGCTCGGAAGATCACCTGGGAGACATGGACTTCAAAGTGGCCGGCACCCGCAACGGGATCACCGCCCTGCAGATGGACATCAAAATCGCCGGGCTGAGCAAGGAACTGATGGCTACCGCCCTGGAACAGGCCCGCGAAGGTCGGTTGCATATTCTCGGGGAAATGTCGAAAGCGCTGGCACAGCCGCGGCCCGAAATGTCCAAGTATGCACCGCGCATCATCACCATCAAGGTGCCGGTCGACAAGATCAGGGATGTCATTGGAGCGGGCGGGAAAGTCATCCGCGGCATCATCGACAAGACCGGGGTCAGCATTGACATCAACGACGATGGCAGCGTATTGATCGCTTCCAACGATAGCGCGGCCTCAGATATGGCCATTGAGATGATCCAAAACCTCGTGCAGGATGTCGAAGTCGGCAAGAAATACCTCGGCAAGGTCAAGAAGATCATGGATTTTGGCGCCTTCGTGGAAATTTTTCCGGGCACCGATGGTCTGGTTCACATTTCGCAGATTTGTGATCGCCGGATCAACAAGGTGACCGACGAAATTCAGGAGGGTGACGAAATCGTGGTGAAGGTGATCGATGTGGACCGCAACGGCAAGGTCAAGCTGAGCCGTAAGGAAGCCATGCGGGACGAAGCCGCCACCGCTACCGCAAAATAGTATTTGTCATTGCCAGCGGGTTCGCCGGGTTGCCGGTGAACCCGCTTTTTTTTGCCACACCCCATCCCGGTAAGCGGACCCCTCTTTAAAACTCGATATTCCATTCGCGGAGGGTGGCAATCGCTTGGAAGTGGGTCAGATCGAAATGGATGGGAGTGATGGAGATATAATTTTCCGCCACCATCTCGCAGTCCGTCCCCTGCTCCACCTCATTGAATTTCATTTCGCCCGCCAGCCAGTAATAAGTGTTGTTGCGAGGGTCCACCCTTTTATCAAATGTTTCAATGACCCTTGATTTACCCTGACGGGTGATCACCGCACCCTTGATTTTCTCCCGACTCACTGCCGGCACATTGATATTCAAGGAAACCCCTTCCGGCAAACCGTGCTGGATCACCATCGGATAAAATTTGCTGACGAACGACGCGGCGACCGAAAAATCCTGCGAGTCGAAAGAATCCAGAGAAACGGCGATTGCGGGAACGCCCATGATAGCGGCTTCGGTGGCGGCGGATACGGTGCCAGAGTAGATGGCACAGGTGCCCAGGTTGCCGCCCTGGTTGATGCCCGACACCACCAGCTCCGGGGCTTCCTCCAATAAAACGGTGACCGCGATTTTCACGCAATCCGCGGGCGTCCCGCTCACCGCATAACCCATAAACTGCCCGGCCTCAACAATCTTTCGCACTTTCAGAGGGTTGGAAAGCGTGATGGCGTGGCCCACCGCACTTTGCTCGGTTTCAGGAGCCACCATGATCACCTCCGCATCCTGCGAGAGTTTCTCCCACAAGGCCCGAATTCCCGGTGCATTGTAGCCGTCATCATTTGTGAGTACGATCATAAGCGCAAAAAAGGCGGACCCGAACAGGCCCGCCTCCCTTTAGATTGGGCTCCCCGGCAGGGAGTCCGTTCGATCAGTTGTGTTTTTGAAAATAACTTTGAGATTCCTTCGGGCCGGGCTTCATGGCCTCGTCGCCTTTTCTCCAGTTGGCGGGGCAGACTTCGCCATTCTCTTCATGATGCTGAAGGGAATCCACCATGCGGATGGCTTCATCAATGTTCCGCCCCAAAGGCAAATTATTGACCAATTGATGCTGAACGATGCCGTCCTTATCGATCAAAAACAGCCCGCGAAAAGCGATCCCACCGTCTGCCAGAACATCATAGGCGCGGCTGATATCCTTGTTCAAGTCGGCCACCAGGGGATATTTGATTTCACCCAGACCGCCGCTTTTGCGATCGGTATTTCTCCAGGCTAGGTGGGAAAACTGGCTGTCGACGGACACCCCAAGCACTTCGGTATTCCGGCTTTCAAAATCTGCGATCTGGTTGCTGAAGGCAATGATCTCCGTGGGGCAAACAAAGGTAAAATCCAGAGGATAAAAGAAAAGGATGACATACTTCCCCTTATAATCAGAAAGCTTTATTTTTTTAAATGTCCCGTCCGGCATGACAGCATCCGCTTCGAAGTCGGGAGCAGGTTTCGCAACAAGTGTGGGCATATTTAACTCCTATCTATAATAATGTGACCAATGAAGTTACCTAATCTATCACAAAAATTCGATGGGTTCCAAGTTCCTTGCTTCCAAAATTCAATTTTATCAAGCAAATCCACCGTCGCAGGCGGCTGGCGTCCCGGAACCGGCCAAAGACTCTTTGTTTTCCGGATAATTCCACATAAACCGTTAAATAATTTGGGCGGGACCGTAACCTGTCGTAAACTGATTAGATGGTGGTTCACCCTTAAAGATGCATAATAAATGACTGCGATCTCTATCCAAAAAAAATTACAGTGGGCGATCATTTTAACGTTTATAGTTCTTTGCGTTGAAGCTGTTGGGGGTATCCTGAGTAACAGTTTGGCCCTTTTGAGCGATGCGGCCCACATGCTAACCGATGTTTTTGCGTTGTCTTTGAGTTGGCTGGCTCTCAAAATCTCCTCCCAGCCCTCCACTCGTACCCGGACTTACGGCTATCATCGAATCGAAATATTTGCGGCCCTGACCAACAGCATGCTGTTGTTGGGCATGGCGTTAGGGATTCTATGGGAAGCCTGGGGGCGGTTTCAAAATCCACAAGCGGTGCATAGCCTCATGGTGATGGGGATTGCCACCATCGGATTGACCGCTAATTTAGGCGTGATCTACTTTTTAAAAGACGCGGCTCTCCACACCCACCGGCACGATTTGAATATCAAAAGCGCCTTTTACCACGTGTTGGGCGATTGTCTGGCCTCGGTGGCCGTGATCATCGGCGCCGGGGTCATGTGGGCCACCCAGTGGTACGTTCTGGACTCGATAATCGCCGCTCTGGTGGCGGCGGTGCTGGTCTGGGGTGCTGGAAAAATTATCCGGGATTCCCTTCATATCCTGCTGGAGGGCGTCCCCAAGGGAATTTCCCTTGCTGAAGTCGAAAAAGAGCTGGTGGCCCTGCCGGAGGTCAACGATATCCATGAACTCCACATCTGGTGCATTTGCTCCAATATTTACGCGCTCAGCACCCACGCTTTGGTGAACGACCAGAGGATGAACCAGGCGGAAAATATTCTTGCGGATATGAAAAATCTGCTGGAAGAAAAATTTAATATCACGCATTCGACCATTCAGTTCGAAACGGTCCCCTGCAATTCCAACGGCGACCCCTGCCAGATGCAACATTAAGTTGAAATCATGAGAATACTATTTTTAGGCACCGGCACCTCGACAGGAGTTCCCACATTGTGTTGCGAGTGCGCCGTCTGCCAGTCTGACGATCCCAGGAACAACCGTCTGCGTTCCTCCATTATGGTTGAAAACGAGGGATATCAAATTTTGATAGACACTTCCACCGACCTGCGCCAGCAGTGCCTGCGGCACCGGATCACCCACATCGACAGCGTCCTTTACTCCCATCACCACGCCGACCATGTGCACGGCATTGACGAGTTGCGATGCTTCAATTTTTTCAACAAAACTGTCACGCCCTGTTATGGGAATGAAATGACCCTGTCCGCTATCAAGAAAAATTTCAGTTATATCTTTAACGGTTCCCAACCCCAGGGAGGAGGCATTCCCCAAATAGAGATGGTGACGGTGAATTCAGAGCCTTTCACTTTGGGGAAAATCAAAATCACCCCGGTGGACATCCGCCATGGCAACTTGACAATTCTGGGATACCGGCTCAACGACTCCGCGTACATTACCGATTGCAGTGGCATCCCGGACGCGTCTCGAAAAAAACTGTTGGATCTGGATCTGTTGATACTGAACGCCCTGGGTTTTAAACCTCATCCCACGCACTTTTGCCTGGACCAGGCTCTGGCGGCCATTGCCGATCTAAAGCCGAAGCAGGCGATTCTCACCCACATCAATCATAATTTCGACCATGAAAAGGTCAGCGCCGAGCTTCCGGAAAATGTAGAATTAGCTTACGATGGGATGACCGTGGATTTGTGATCCATCCCGATCAAAAGTTTTCAGACAGGTGGATGTCCAGCGGGATGACCGTGGAATGGTAATCAATCCAAGTCAAAATCCCGGATGGGTTTGGTGTCTGATTTGTCGATGTGCTTTTGAGCTTCCTTGAATTTTTCATCCAAAAGCCGTGATCGGTCCTTTTCAAGCTCGCTTCGCCTGTTGAACAAAGCTTCCGCCTCGCGGCGTTGGGCGTTCAGGCCTTTCACCATGTCCGACAGCGAGGAGAGTTCCTTTTTTTTCTCCTCTTTCCACAACACATCTCCGGTTTTCTGGTCGATATGCAACGACGCTTCACAACAAGGGCAGATAATTTTCAACTTTTTGGAACCCATAATTCAAGACCTCTAAAAACAGTGACACAATTATACCAGATATCGGGGCGACTCAAAACCCCACCCGCAGACCTTATGAGAGCCCATGAAAATTAAGTTGTCTTGAAACCCGGCAGTTCTCTACAATGAACTTTTTAAATGGCGGAGACCATGGCAGGATTTTTCATCACAGGCACGGATACCGGGGTCGGCAAAACCGTCGTCACGGCTTGCCTTCTGGCCCTGCTCAGAAACCGGGGTTTGGACGTGGGCGTCATGAAACCTTTGGAAACCGGGGTCGATGCGAAATGCAGTTCACCGGCCAATTCCGACGCCAAATTTCTCATGGAATCCGCCGCCATCGAAGACGATCTGACCGATGTGTGCCCGGTTCGGCTGAAGCCCGCGGCGTCGCCCTATCAGGCGGCCATGATTGCCAACCAGGCAATCGATATTGATAAAATACTGTCCGCCTACCAAACCCTGGCGAACCGCCATCCCTGGATGCTGGTCGAGGGAATCGGCGGCCTGTTGGTGCCCATCCATAAAGATTACCTCGTGGTGGATTTGATTCGCGATATCGGACTGCCGGTGGTCCTGGTCTGCCGCTACCAGCTGGGCACGCTCAACCACAGCTTGCTGGCTTTGGATCATCTGAAGCAAAAAAACCTGGAAGTTCGAGGAATCATTTTCAATCAAACCGGAGATTTGGATGCGGTGGAAACCGAACAACCCGCACTTCTGAAAGAATTGTCTGGAACGCGCCTGCTGGGCGGAGTTCCTTTCATAGAAGGTCTCGCCACCGATTCGTTCACTCCCGAATTGTTGCAGGTCCTCGAACAGAGCATCGACTGCACCGGCCTTCTGGCTGGCCAATGATTATAAATTCTCTTAAGATATTCCCAATAATTTGAAACGAGCGGTGATTAAATTGGGAATTATCACCTGCATGGTTGGTGCTCTCTTCATGCTCCCCGCCTCATTCAAAATAAGCGGCACCACACTCCGGCGTTTCGCTTATCTCCACTCGTTTGATTTTTACAGATTTCGTGTTGAGCAGAGCGCTCAACTTCTCAAACAACCAACGGGCAATATTTTCAGCGGAAGGATTTTGTTGGTCGAAAGGAGCCACCTCGTTGATATTGTGATAATCCAAAGCCGACAACACCCCTTCCGTTTGCTTTTTGAGGTTTACAAAATCAATGCCCACACCCATGGCATCCAACTCCTCGGATTCGGCAATGACGACCGCCGTCCAATTGTGGCCATGCAGGTTTTCATACTGCCCGTCATACCCCCGCAACTGATGGGCCGCCGAAAAAATAGTTTTTATAGTGACTTGATACATTTTATTTCCCACCCAATACTTTGTCGATGCATTCGTAGGCCGTGTCGATCATCGTTTGGATTTCATTCGTTTCGATGACCAGGGGCGGTATGAAATATACCACATTGCCCAGGGGCCGCATGTAAACTCCGCGCTTCAATCCTTCGAGAAAAATTTGATGACCCACCCGCTGTTGCCACGGAAAAGGCTCCTTGCGATCCCGATCTTTCACCAACTCGACAGCGGCAATCATGCCGGTCTGCCGAAACTCCCCGCACCAGGGCAACGTCTCCAATTGGCGCCCGCCTTCTTTAAGGGCGTCCATCTTCGGCTGGAGGCCCGCCATGAAACCCTCTTCCTGAAGGAGCGCCAAAGTTTCATTGGCGGCGGCACATGCCAGCGCATTGGCGGAATAACTGTGGCTGTGAATGAACATTTTCATCGAAGCGAACTCATCATAAAAAGCGGCGTAAATTTTCTCCTCGGTCAAGGTCGCCGCCAGCGGCAGAACTCCGGAAGTGATGCCTTTCGACAAACACAAAAAGGTCGGTTGCAATCCATGATGCTCCGAGACAAACAGCGCACCGGTTCGGCCAAACCCCACCGCTACCTCGTCATAAATGGTGTGGACATCGCAAGCGTTGCAGGCTTCTTCCAGCTTCTTCAGGTAAATGGGTGGATACATTTTCATTCCCGCCGCGCCCTGAACCAAAGGTTCGATGATGACCGCCGCCACCGTTGCATGATTTTGCTCCAAAGTCTTTTGCATCGGTTCAAAACATTCGGCCTGGCAACTGTCCGGAGTCAGCCCGTAGGGACATCGAAAACAATCGGGCCCCACGACTTCGCGGTTTTGCATCAATACCGGCTCGAATTTGTCACGAAACAGATCCGACCCGCAGACGGAAAGAGCGCCCAGAGTTTCACCGTGGTAGCCGTCCTTTAAATAAACGAATTGCTTTTTTTCGGGATTGCCGGTTTGCACCCAGTATTGCAGGCTTTGCTTGAGCGCCACCTCCACCGCAGTGGAACCGTTGTCGGAGAAAAAAACCTTGGTCAGGTTGGGAGATGACGAATTCACCAGAGTTTCAGCCAAGTCGATGGCCGGCTTATGAGTCAACCCGGCAAACATCACGTGGGAAAATTTTTCCATCTGGTTTTTAATGGCTTGATTGATGCGCGGGTGATTGTGTCCCAAAATATTCACCCACCAGGAAGCAATCACATCCAGGTATCGGTTGCCGTCGGCATCAAACAAGTGAACACCCGCGGCGCGTTCGATGAGCAAAGGCGGACGGGTTTCGTGATCCTTCATCTGGGTACAGGGGTGCCAGACGTTGTGAAAGTCTCGGATTAAATCTTCGTCGGTTTTAAAAAGGTTCATGAGAATATTTGATTGATTTAAAGATCGTACCTTGCCGGATCAAATTCAGGGATGCTCTCCCTAAGCCCGCCTAAAATCGCGCCGGCCAGGTAGTCCGCCTGATTCGGAGTTTGCAGTATTCCGTTTCGGTAGTGGCCCGTTGAATAAAATAAATTCTCATACCTGGTGCTGGCTCCCATGATCGGCATCAGGTCCTCTGCCGCGGGGCGCAGTCCGGTCCAGGATTCCACCAGCGGAGCCTCTTTCAGAAAGGGCAGGATTTCCGCGGCACGGTCGATCAACCCTTGAATCACATCCTCTTCCACCACCGGATTGAATCCAGTATCTTCCATGGTCGATCCCAGAATCAAGCCGTTGCCTTCTCCCCAGGGAGCCACGTAGGTCATGATGCCATGAATCGTGTAGTCGAGCCGGCCCTCCGCCACCTGAACCCGGCACATTTGGCCTTTTATCGGTTTGAGTGGGAGGGACAATCCTAATCCTTCACCCAGGGGCAGGGACCAACTGCCTGCGGCCAGGACAAATTTCGAACCTGCCACCAGACCTGCATCGGTGACCACCGCCTGGATACTGGATGGGTCGTGCCGGAACCCCGTGGCGTTGGAGGGGAGAATACGAATCCCCAGTTTTGAAGATGCGGCCACCAAGGCGTCGTGCAGTTGCCGGTTGTTGACCTGTCCCTCCGCCACCCAGATCACTTCACCGCAATCATCCGCAAAATCTGGTAATTTTTCCCGGACTTTTTCAACCGACCAGATTTCGTGGCGGATATTTTCCTGGTGGAAAAACTCAAGACGTGCCTGCCATTGATCCCCCACCGATTTGGCGGGCATCACCGAGCCCGCTGTGGATAGATGAATCGGGACACCGCTGAGGGTGGACAATTCCTGAACAAAAGCCGGGTATTTTTCAAGAGATTCCCGGCAAAACCGGAAAAATCGGTCGCCTTTTTGACATTCGCAAAAAGGCGCCAGCATTCCCGCGGCGGCACGGGAAGCCATGAGGGAGTTCATCGGGTCCCCCAGCACGGCGATTTTTAAGCCGGGGTCGCTGCGCTTCAATTTGTAGGCGATGCTATGCCCAATGACGCCGGCCCCCACAATTACAACGTCAAAAACCTCCGCTTGCATAAAACCTTTTGATGGAGTGGATAATGGGTCATTGTATACAAATTTTGGCCCCGGCTCCACTCAAAGGAGCCCCCACCCGCAGACTCCGGAAACTCATGTCTTGCCATCGGGCTTGATCTAAAGGACGAGTGTGTGCTATTTTTGAGGCGTTACAAGTCCCTTGTGTCCCGCGCCTGCCGGGCTGATTTATTATTAATGCAGTTTTCGCGGTCTGGAAACTGAGAGATTTTCTTGTCAAAGGATAGTCATGGAAGACGATAAAAATGCGGCTACAGAATCCTCCACCAGAGCCTGTGAGCGGATTGATCCCATTCTGGCCCATCTGAAGATTGAAGGATTGGATGTGGATATTGAAAAAATCCGATCTCGTTTTGACGAGCTATGGGAATACGAAAAAGCCGATTCTCTTGATTCGCTGGAGGAATATTACACCACCCTGGCCCTGTTTATATACACCTGTCACGTCGTTTTGGATGACTACAATTTAAACACCATTAGAGCCCGGGAGCCCATCTCCCGCGCAATAACGAACTGGCTGTCACCAGAAATTGAAAAACAGGTGGCTGAAGAAAAAGCCACCGAAAACCCATTCAAAACCTTTGTAGAAAAAAATCAGTCCAGAGTGGATGAGTTTTACACTTGGGAATATTTCCTTTTGGAAACCAAAAAGGCCGGAGAAAAAGAATGGAATTTCAAGTTGAAGAAGTGCTGGTTTTCCCAGTTCTACATTCGCTTCGGCCGGCCAGATTTCATTCAAACCGCCTGCACCTATTGCCAGGTTCCAGCGGAAGCGCGCAAGGATTATGTGAACCTCAAACTGACCAACACCTTCGCGAAATTGGGAACGTTTTGTCAGTTCAAATACACGCCCCATAAAGATTCCTGACAGGCTCCAAAATCCCGGTGACATTAACAGCACACTGGAGTCAATCACCACCTTTTATTTACGGAATCGGCTATCAAACGGATCGCCTATTATATCAGCTCCCATGGCTACGGTCATGCCGCCCGGTCTGCGGCGGTCCTCGAACAATTGGTGGGCTTATATCAGGTCACCCTCAAAACGGATTTGTCCAGCGAAGCCTTTAAAGGCTGGCCCCCTACCTTCCCTATCGTCAAACAGCAAGTTGACGCCGGTTGCGCTCAGGATAACTTCATCACGATCAACCCCGGCAAGGCGTTGGCGAACCTCCAAAATTTCTACCAGACCCGGCAGGACCGATTGTCCTCAGAAGTTCAATGGCTGGCAAACCACACCATCGACCTTGTGGTTTCAGATGTGCCAAGCCTGCCTTTGCAAGCCGCTAAACTTTTTGGCGTGCCGTCCCTGCTGATTGCCAATTTCACCTGGCACGACATTTACGCGGGATTTCCCGGCGCCGAAGACCAGGCGGAGCTTCTGGCTACACTCAAGGAGGAATACGCGGCCGCCACCCTTCACATCCTGCCGCAATGCCATATCAAACCCATTGCCGATTCCCCGCAACAAGAGGTCGGATTCATAAGCAAGCAAGGCCGTGACATCCGACAACAATTGGAATTGCACGGAGACTTGAACAACAAAACCCTGGTGTTCATTTATTTGGGAGATCTCAATGCCGCCAGTATCCTTTGGAAAAATCTGGAAAAAATCGAGGAATGCCTGTTCATCACCCGCGATCCTCTGCCCACGAATGTCAACAATCTGTTCGTTCTGGATGACTCGTTCACTTATGTCGACTTGATCGCCAGCGCGGATATTGTTCTCACCAAAGCCGGGTACTCCACGCTGGCGCTGGCGTTCAACCACGGTAAACCTGTGCTCTCCTGTTCCCGCGAGGGTTTTGGGGAGTACCCGGCCATCCGCAACTTCCTCGAGGAGCGGCAAGTGGGCCTGATCATTCCTGCCCAGAAATTTTTTGACGGGGATTGGCGAGAGTCCATCCGGCAGGCAAGTCAATTGACTGTCGCCGGCAAGGTGAAGTTGAATGGCGCCAGGGAAGTGCGCGACATCATCGATTCCCTGTTAGGCTAACCGGCAAAAATTATTCCACTTGATCGAGGAACAGCACCTGATAGGCGGCCAGGGCTTTTTTAATGCCCCGCGTCATGGAGCGGACGGACAACGTGGCGCCGGTGATGTTGTGGATATTGTCAAAAGGGGATTGGGCGTTTTGGCCAAAAAACTGACTCAAAAACGAATCAAACCGCACCTCCCATCCGTGCGGCTC
>SMVS01000082.1 GCA_004357435.1 Nitrospina sp.
ACCTGCCCCGCTTGGTTTTCTGCAACAGGCACGTTTTCTACTGGGAGGTAGTCCACCGACCCGATGATGGCGATGACTTTGCCCACCGGGTTTTCATCCGCCACCGCCACATGGGGCAGACCCATGGAAATAGTGAAGGTTAAAAGAAATAGAAAGGGAACTGAACGCATTGACATAAAGCCCCTGATTGGGTTATATGTAATTTTTGCCCATCTTATTCGTTGCTTTCTGATACCTATTATAGTACTAGGATAAGCCTGAAATAGATATGCGCAATGTAAATCTTACATTTAGGATTAAAATACCCTGATCGAGGTATTAATAGGAAATCATCCCACCGAGGTAGAAAGTATGATCCGATCGATCAGAGGGCTCGGTTTTGACAAATTCCGGAAAGCCGATCGAGGTGGTCAGACTGAAGGAGGGGGAGGCGGGACTCCAGGGAGGAATATTCACGCGAATACCAAAACCCACCCCGGTGATTTCCCGGTTCACTTCGCCGGGCTGGGGATCAATCGCATAAACACGGGCGTGATCGATGAAACCAAAAAAGGACACCAGTTGATCGAGGGTTTTCATTTTAGGATTGTCTGTCAACGCCACCTTGAATGGAAAAGGCACCACGTATTCCAGCGACACCGCCAGCCCGTTGTCCTGGGCGAACTCGGCCAGGGGATAACCGCGCACCGTGCCGAACCCGCCAATAGCGAATTGGTCCGCCGACAACACCCGGTCATTCGCCCATTGAAAATTTCCTCGAATGATGAAATAACTTTTGCCGATGAAAGCCTTTTGATACCTTTTGATACTCAAACTGGCGATTAAAACTTCGCCGCTTCCCAGATTTCTGGAGTTCAGGGGATCACTCAAGTCACCCTCGGTGAATCCCTGTTGCAATCTCAGTGCATAATAAGTCCGGGCTTGGAAGGCATCGGTGAATAATCCACCAGCGGTCAGAAAAACGTCCGCCAGCTGATCGTCACTGGTGGGCCCGAACAGGTCGGAATTCCTGAATTCTCTATATTCCCCACCGAGCGTGAGATAAAACTCCGCACTCCGTGAGCGGTAAAACGGGTGGGTAACATTCAGTGTATAGAGAGCCGAATCGCCTGCCGCCCGCAACGGGGCCAAGCTGTCTCCCAGGATGAAATCGGAATAAATGAATGAGAGTCCCACCCGGGTACCGTAATTGTTTATGGGATAATCAAATGACAGGTTTAGAAACAGCTGGTCTTCATTGCTTTTAACTGCCCTCATTGAAAATCGGTCTCCCAGGGCAAAAATATTTCCTACCTTCGCCGTCACACCCATACGTAGCTTGCCGGTGAAACGCGAGCCGAAATTGTCGGCGTCCAGGCTGATGGCATAGGGCCGGGTTTCCTTGACCTTGAGCGCCATGTCCGTAGTTCCCACCCGACTTCCCGGTTTCAATACCGTTTTGACCTCGAAGCCGAGGGCATCGTTCATCTGCAACAAGACTCGGGTCAGAGTTTGTTCCCTTAAAATTTTTTCGTCACGCACCGGTTGCATGCGATCCAAAATGGCCTCGGTAGAGATCCGCTCGTTGTCGAAGACTTCAATGTCTCCCAGCGTGCCTTCCACCACCAGAATTTTGACCACCCCGTTTTCGATTCTCTGCGCGGGAATAAACGTTCGGGTCAGAATATAACCTGCTTGGACATAATGATGGGTGATCTCGTTCGCCATCAGGTTGAGGATTCCCAACGTCACCTTCAGGGAGTCTCCCATATCAATGAAAGGCGCCAGGTCCTCATCACTGAACAGGGTATTGCCCTCAAGTTTGATTCGCTTCACCACAAAGGTGGGCCCCGCCCCCGGATCTTCGAGGGAACGACTGTCCTCAATCACCATTTCAGGGGGTTTTTCCAGAGGAGGCCGAAATTCAGGTTGGGATTGACGCAGGGATTTTTCAACGATGCCCGACTCCCCGGCCGGCGGCAAAGAAATCTGGGCATGGCCAGAGATCGCTGTAACAAGCACCCCAAAGGACGCCAACAGCAATGCCTGGCCGCCGCATGGCGAGTGCGACATTCTGTTTTTCAATGAAAGTGTTGGTTTGGACAAGGATTGGCCCCTCCCTTATGCCATCAGTTTAACCCAATCCTTTTAAAATTAGATACCCTAAAGCATTTAAATTCAATCGTATTGAAAGTTTACGCGGAAAACTCAGCCCATTTGGGTTGAATCTAGACCAAAATGGGACCTCTTAATATCCTCGGTCGTAATTGAAATTATTAAGTTAGAGAAAGAAAAATCCGGCGAGTTTTTTCAGAGGGATGAATTTTAAACCGGGTCACGGTGGCGTTCAGGGGAAATCCTGGCCGCCGGGGATGGCGGCACTCCATTGCGGACCCGCTCCGCCTGGCAAATCATGGGTGAGAGACTGGCTACCGGGAGATCACTCGGTCGTCACATCCGCACTTTTTTCCAGAGCGCCCATCATCGAATGCCACGACAAACTGGCGCACTTGATGCGGGAGGGAAATTCCCGAATGCCCACAAACAAGGTGAGTTTCCCCAAATGGTGGTCTTCCTTTTCCGGGTCCATTTCTCCCAGCACCATACGGTGAAACTCGTCAAAAACCACCTTCGAATCTGCCACCGATTTACCCTTGAGGAACCCGGTCATCAGGGAGGAGCTGGCCTTCGAGATGGCACAGCCCTGGCCCGTGAAACTGACTTCCTGGATCACGTCGGCGTCATCCACTTTGAGATACACCGTGTAGTCGTCTCCGCACAACGGATTGAAGCCGTGACAGAAATGAGTGGCGTCTTCCATTTCATGAAAGTTTCTGGGCTTTCTATTGTGATCCAGAATGACCTGCTGGTAAAGCTCTTGGTTGTAAGACATGACACCTTCCCGGTTGAAAATCCAAAAACCACCCTCTCCCTGAAATTATTATATTGCCGACTCCAGGAATCGGCAAATACTTTATCAACGAAACCACGGGTCAGGAAAACAGCTTGATGGCTCTCCGAATGCTGGCCCCCAGCAAATCCAACTCCTCATAGGTGTTGTAAAAAGCCACGGAGGCCCGCGAGGTGGCTGGCACCTTGAACCTTTGCATGGTGGGCTGGGCGCAATGATGCCCGCCCCGAACAGCGATGCCGTCCTGATCCAGCAAGGTCACCATGTCGTGCGGATGAATTTGATCCGTGTAAAAGGAAAGGATGCTGGCTTTCCGGGCGGCGGTCCCGATCAGGCGCAGGCCTTCAATCTCCTCCAGCACCTTGGTGCCGTATTCCAAAAGACTGTGCTCGTACTCGGCGATTTTATCCATGCCAATGGCCTGCAGGTAATCGATCGCCTCGCCCAATCCTATGACTTGTGAAATAGGCGGCGTCCCGGCCTCAAATCGGCTGGGCGGGTCGGCATACAAAGTCTTCTCCAACGTCACCTGCCGGATCATATCGCCACCGGTGACGTAAGGCGGCATGGTTTTCAACACCTCCATTTTGCCGTAGAGACCGCCGATGCCGGAAGGCGCAAACATTTTGTGGCCGGAAAAGGTGTAGAAATCGCAACCCAGGTCTTTCATGTTGAGATTCAGGTGCGGGGTACTTTGGGCACCGTCGATGAGCACTTTGGCGCCCACCGCGTGGGCCATGTCGACGATCTCTTTCACCGGATTGATGGTGCCGAGCGCGTTGGACATATGGTTGACCGCCACCACACGGGTTTTCGGCCCGAGCAGTTTTTCATATTCTTCCATGATCAATTCGCCGCGGTCATTCACCGGGATGACTTTGAGGTGCGCGTCTTTTTCTTCGCACAACACCTGCCAGGGAACGATATTGGCGTGGTGCTCAATGTTGGAGATGATCACTTCATCCCCGGCCTTAACGAACTTGCGCCCGTAACTGTAGGCCACCAGATTGATGGACTGTGTGGTGCCGCTGGTGAAAATTATTTCGTTGCGATCGGGCGTTCCCAGGAAGTCCGCCACTTTCTGCCGGGCCTCCTCATACATGCGTGTGGAACTTTCGCTCAACTGGTAGGCGCCACGCCGAACCGTGCCGTACTCTTCCGACTCGAATTTCTCCATGCGCTTGATCACCCGCCAGGGCTTCTGGGTGGTGGCGGCATTGTCCAGATAAACCAACGGATGGCCGTTCACTTTTTGGGACAGCACGGGGAAGTCCTCGCGTATCTTAGCCACATCAAACGGAGATTTTGCGGTGATGGTTTCAGGCACGACGCGCCTCCAGTTTTTTCAACAACACCCGGTTGACATCCTTCAACAGGTCGGGAAAGGGAATGGACTGCAGGACGCTCTCCACAAAACTGGTGGTGAGCAGGGTCTTGGAGATTTCAGCACTGAGTCCACGGGTGTTGAGATAAAACATTTGATCCTCATTGATCTGACCGACAGTGACCCCGTGGGTGCATTTCACATCGTCCGCAAAAATCATGAGGTTGGGTTTGCTGTCGGCGCGAGCATCATCCGAAAGCATCAGGTTATTCAACAGCTGATCGGCGTTGGTCAGCTGGGCGCCCCGATTGACGATCACGGTACCGTCTACACTGGACCGGCCCCGGTCGTTGATGACGTTTTTAAAACGCTGGCGGCTGGTGCAATGGGGCGCCTCGTGATGAATGCGGACAAAATTATGCGCCTGATCGTCCTCCACCAAAACCGACGCGCTGTTCAACTCCAACTCGGCACCCTCTTCCTTAAGATGGATCTCATAATGCAGACGGGCCAGACGGCTCCCCGAACAGGCGTTGGTGGATATGAACCGGCTGTCGCGTTGCAGTTGCACCCGCGTCTTGGAAAAATGCCAGGAGTGGGGAGTGTCGCACTGAAATTGCGAAAACGTCACCCCAGCCCCCTCGCCCACCAGAAAATCCTGAACTCCGTTGACAAAATAATCGTCGCCGGCGCCGATGTAATTGACGATCACTTTCAGCTCCGCCAAAGCTCCCAGTTGAACCAGCAGTCGGGGATAAGAGGTGACCGGTCCTGAGGTGGCCCCGTTGGACAGGTAGATGATCTGGAGCGGCATCTCAAATTGGGATTTGGCGGCCACATCCAGCACGATTCCGTCACTCAAAAAAGCTGAGTTGAGCGCCGCGAACACATCGTTTTCCGCTTCCAGCGTATCCAATAAGTATTGTTTGATTTTCGAGTCCGCCATGGCCGCACTGAGCCGCTGGATTTTCAGGGAAGATCCCAGCCCGCTCAAATCAGAGAGGCTTTCCTGATAAAATCCATCGACAAAAACCAGCACGCTGTTTTTGCTCTGCGGATAAATTCGGCTTTGAATGAATTCCGCATCAATGGGGCTTGGTTGCGCCAGCTTAAAGGCGGTACCGGCCAGCCCTTGCGTATTCACAAAGCTGTACATCTCGTGTTTTTTGTGAGGAAATTTGAGCAACTCAAACCGGCGGATGGCCGATTCGCGAAGCGGAGCCAAGGCCGGGTGGGCCGAGCCCGCGTCTTCCAGGAACTTTTTATGCAGTTCCAATACCGCGCTTTCCTGCGTCGCTTCGGTCAAAGTACCGGTCATGCCTTCTCCTTCAATTCTTGGCCGCCGTCAGCCAGTCGTAACCTTGTGCTTCCAGTTCATGGGCCAGGCTCTTGTCACCGGATTTGATGATTTTACCGTCGCCGAAAACATGCACGAAGTCGGGCTGAATATAATTCAGCAAGCGCTGGTAGTGGGTGATCAGGATGAGTCCTTTGTCCTTGTTGATCAGCTTGTTGATGCCCTGGGCCACGACTTTCATGGCGTCGATATCGAGGCCGGAATCGGTCTCATCCAAAATCGCCAGCTTGGGATCGAGCACTGCCATCTGCAGGATTTCATTTTTCTTTTTCTCGCCGCCGGAAAACCCCTCATTGAGAGACCGGTCCTTGTATTTTTTATCCATTCCCACCAGCTTCATTTTCTCGTCCAGAATTTCATCGAAGTCGAGGGGATCCACTTCTTCCTGTCCGGCGTGTACCAGCTTGGCGTTGTAGGACAACCGCAGGAACTCGGCATTGTTGACGCCGGGGATTTCCACCGGATACTGGAAGCCCATAAAAAGCCCTTCCAGCGCGCGTTGTTCCGGATCCATCGCCAAAAGATCTTTGCCGTTGAAGGTGACCTGGCCCGCTGTCACTTCGTAATCCGGATGACCCACCAGCACTTTCGCCAAGGTGCTTTTACCGGAACCGTTGGGTCCCATGATCGCGTGGATTTCGCCTTTGTTGATGGTCAGGGAAATACCCTTGATGATTTGGGTCCCTTCAAACCCGGCATGCAAATCTTTGATTTCTAGCATTGCGTCCTTACTGTTAGAGGTCGATTGATGATCTTTAATTTCGGAGACCCTCTTACGGCGGAGGCCCAAAATTAAGGAAGCCAGGTATAACCGATACCCGGCTCCCATGATTTCTATGGAAAGGAAATCAGCAAAGGGCGGTCGGCCCTTCGGAACTCCTTTTATCCCACACTGTTTTCCAGCTTCAAGGTCAGGAGTTTTTGCGCTTCAACGGCAAACTCCATGGGAAGCTGTTTGAAAACCTCTTTACAGAATCCGTTGATGACTGCAGTGATGGCGTTCTCCCTTGAAATGCCCCGCTGTTCGAAATAGAACAACTGGTCCTCGCTGATCTTGGAGGTCGAGGCTTCATGCTCCAAATGCGCTGACTGATTAGCGGATTCAATGTAGGGGAACGTGTGCGCGCTACTCTTATCGCCCACCAGCATGCTGTCGCATTGCGTGTAGTTCCGGGCATTATGGGCGTTCTTGCTGATCTTGACCTGCCCGCGGTAACTGTTGCTGGAATGGTCCGCCGAGATGCCCTTGGAGATGATGCTCGACTTGGTGTTTTTCCCCAAATGGATCATCTTCGATCCAGTATCGGCCTGCATGTAACCGTTGGTGAGGGCCACCGAGTAAAACTCGCCTTGCGAATAGTCGCCCTGCAGAATACAGCTCGGATATTTCCAGGTGATCGCCGAACCGGTTTCCACCTGGGTCCAGGAGATCTTGGAATAGTCCCCCTGGCATTTGCCGCGCTTGGTCACAAAATTGTAAATGCCGCCCTTGCCGGTTTTGGGATCACCCGAGTACCAGTTTTGCACGGTGCTGTATTTGATCTCCGCATGGTCCAGCGTGATCAACTCGACCACCGCCGCATGCAGTTGGTTGGTATCGAACTGAGGCGCCGTGCAACCTTCCAGATACGAGACATAACTGTTCTCCGCGCAAATGATCAAGGTGCGCTCGAACTGCCCGGTTTCCTCGGTGTTGATGCGAAAATAGGTGGACAATTCCATGGGAGAAATCGTGTCCGGCGGGATGTAGACAAAGGATCCGTCGGTGAAGACGGCGCTGTTCAAAGCGGCGTAAAAATTGTCGCCGATCGGCACCACCGACCCCAGGTACTGTTCCAACAGTTCCGGGTAATCCTGCACCGCCTCCGAGAAGGAGCAGAAAATAATGCCGACTTCCAGCAACTTTTTCTTGTGAGTGGTGGCCACACTGACACTGTCGAACACCGCATCCACCGCCACGTTGGAGAGACGCTTTTGCTCGTCCAGCGGAATGCCCAGCTTTTCAAAGGTTCTCAAAATTTCGGGATCGACTTCGTCCAGATTTTCCAGCTTCTTCTTTTGTTTGGGGGCGGAATAATAAGAAATATTCTGAAAGTCGATCTTGGGGTAATGCACGTTGGGCCAAGTCGGCTCTTTCATCGTCAACCATGTCCGGTACGCTTTCAGCCGGAAATCCAGCATGAACTGCGGTTCCTTCTTCTTGGCGGAAATGGCCCGGACCACACCCTCATCCAGCCCCTTGGGCAGGGTATCTGTTTCAATATCGGTGGTGAACCCATACTTGTATTCATTGTTTTTCAGGACATCATCCACACTGGTTCTGGAGATTGTTTCATTTGACATTATCTAAACTCCTTTTTTCCAAAGGAACGAGTTACATATTGGGCACGACTTGCAAATCATTGTACACATTCTCACGTAGGATCTTTTCCATAAACGATAAGGTGGCGCCGAGGGACGACCCGCAACTGCCGCAGGCACCCTGATATTGAACGATAACCTTTTCGCCGTCCACCACTTCCTGCACCGCCACGTTGCCGCCATCCTGCATCAGGGCGGGGCGGATTTTCTCATCTAGCACGATATCGATCTGCTGGATTTGATCTTCCTCGCTGAGGTTCAGCCAAGCCTGTTCCTGCATGGTCAGTTCTTTCAGGCTGACAGGTTTGACATCGCTTTCCTTGATGCTTTGGCTGGCCGCGGCCAACGCCTTGGCGCTGGTATAATTCTCGCTGATGATCTTCAGCAGTTCCGGCACATTGCCAAAAGCCAGCTTCTTGGATTCAGGAACCGCCGGTATCTCAGGGTCGTCGCGCAAGGCCCGCTCGATATCGGCTCCCAGCAGGGAACACGCCTCCGCAATAGTCAGGCCTTTCACCATGCCACACAACGTTTCGCAAATTCCGACGGATACCTTGCCACCGTAAGCAAAAAACTTGGCGCTGTAGATCCGGTCTTCCTCGACATCCACCAGCCAATACAGTTTCATATCCTTGAATTTGGCTTCCACCAAAGCCATGCCCTTTTCGGCGGCTTCTTCCTGATAATAGGCGCCCCGGTTTTTAGGCTGGGAAGCGGCGGATTCAAATTTAACGGAAAATGTTTCTTCAATAACAGACATGATTTATTCCCTCAAAACTTCAATTATTTAAGGTATAGGCCC
>SMVS01000009.1 GCA_004357435.1 Nitrospina sp.
AAGTTTAAGGGTTTCCTGCAAAAAGGAAATTACCGGGTCAAGGCTCCCGAGATTGCCGAGAAAATCGTCCAGAAAATAAGTGAGGACAAACACAGTCCCTAGGGAACCCCAGACTTTCTATAGAGTTCTTATCTCTTTCAAATTTGCAAATGTCTCGTATTCTTTTAGCTTTTCCTCCCAGCGTTTTCCCAGTTTATTGGACCGTAAATCAATTTTTTCAAGCTGGGTCAAGGTTTTCGACTGAGCCAGGGCTTCCATTCCCACGCGTGATATTTGATTGTTTCTCAAGTCAAGTTGCTTGAGATTTTTCAATATTTCAGAATGGGCTATAACCTCCAACCCCGAGTCTCCCAAAAAATTCTGTCTGAGATCCAGAACCTCCAATTCAGCCAGCGCTGGATAAAGGCTCAAGTAGGCCGCCTCCATGGGAGAGACCTCCATCTTCGCCATTTTAAGAACTTTGGGATTGGTCGCCAGACGGCTTTTGACAAACATCTCAAAAGTGGTGATCTTCCGGGTATTCGGACCTTTCAGTTTTTCATCCATGAAGGCATTGATCTTGTCCAGATCCCCGTTCATGGAAAAAAACAAATCCAGTACATATTCCTGATTCATGGTCCTCAGTGGGTGAAAAGGCTTCTTGAAAAAACATTGTAAGACGATCCCCCGGGTTGTCAATCATTTGATTAAAATGTTGGCATTCAGATAATTTTTGTTATACTCACGGCCACTTGAACTATCAATGATTTGGAGAATTCGTTATGATGGGAATTGGCTTTCCGGAACTGATGATTATTTTGGTCATCATTATGATCATTTTTGGCGCCGGAAAACTTCCTGAAATTGGAAGCGCTTTTGGAAAAAGCATCAAAAATTTTAAAACATCCATGAAAGAGGCAGAGGAAGAGGGGGAATTGGCCACGGCAGAGCAACCTGAAGCCGTCATCGAAAATGCCGAAGAAACCAAAGCCGTGCCAGAAATTGCCGATTCCTCCACCGAGCCGGCTCCTGATTCCGAAAAGCAATCCTAAATAATTATTCCTAATTGATTGTTGTATCCATCAAGCCACCTGAAAATATCTCGAATCAGCCTGCCCTTTCAAATCGAGCCCAAACCGGAATATCTTTCCGATCGTGATATTGCAGACGAATGAATGGTTGATACTCTCCGATCCATTTTTAAAAAGTTTTTTTCCGCCTTCGCGGATGTCCTGCCCATCATAATAGTCATTTCCATCTTTCAAATTTTTATCATTGATAAACCCTTTCCCAATTTAAAAGAAACTCTGGCTGGCTTTGCTTTGGTAGTTTTAGGCCTGTTTATTTTCATTCAGGGTTTGGAAACCGCCTTGTTCCCCATAGGGGAAAGGATGGCGAATGAGTTCGCGCAAAAGGGCAATCCATGGTGGATTCTTTTGTTCGGGTTCACCCTGGGCTTTGCCACCACCATAGCGGAACCCGCGTTGACGGTGATCGCCCAAAAGGCCGGGCAAATTACCGCAGAAAGTGGAGCCATCTCAGCCGATCCAAAATCGATTGCCAGTTTTGTTTTTGGCCTGAGAATGACCATTGCGTTGTCCGTTGGACTGGCGGGAGCCATCGGCGTGATTCGTATTATCAAAGGTTGGCCTCTCATTCATTTTGTATTGGTCGGCTACAGCCTCATTCTGGTGGCCACCCTTTTCGCGCCGCCATCTATCATCGGCATCGCCTACGATGCCGGCGGGATAACCACCTCCACCATAACCGTGCCCCTCATCACCGCCCTAGGTGTGGGGCTGGCCGCTTCCATCCGCGGTAGAAATCCTCTCATGGACGGTTTTGGCCTCATCGCGCTGGCCAGTTTGACACCCATCGTCGGCGTCATGATTTATGGCATGTTTGTTTACGGGGTGGCCTGATGCAACAACACCTGGAAAATATTACGCACTCTCTTTCAGTAACTTTTTGGGACGTCCTGCCCATCATTCTGGTTCTGTCATTTTTTCAATTTCTGGTCATTCGAAAAGCGATTCCCCACCCGAGAAAAACCCTGACCGGCTTGGCCATGGTGGTCATCGGACTGGCTATTTTTTTGGTGGGGCTGGAAGAAGGGGTTTTTCCATTAGGAACCTCCATGGCCCAGCAGTTGTCCGACCCAGCTTTTTTATCTCCAGGGAATCAGGATCCGTCTCTGCCCACTCAAGCATCAAGTTACTTTTGGATGATTGTGTTTGCCTTTTTAATCGGATTTGCGACCGCGTTGGCGGAACCCGCCCTGATCGCCGTGGCCATGAAAGCTCAGGATATATCCACCGGGGCCATTTCGGCGAGAGGCCTCAGGGTCGCGGTCGCCCTGGGAGCGGGAACCGGCATCGCCCTCGGGTCGTTCAGGATTGTGACGGGAACGCCACTTCAATATTACATCATTCCGGGATACGTCTTCCTGCTGGTGCAGACTTATTTTGCACCCAGGTTTATTGTTCCGCTGGCATACGATTTGGGCGGCGTGACCACTTCAACAGTGACCGTTCCCATGGTGGTGGCTCTGGGCCTGGGGCTGGCATCCAACGTGCCGGGCGCTTCGCCGTTATTGGATGGGTTCGGGCTCATCGCCTTCGCCGCCCTTTTCCCTATGATTACCGTTTTGGCATATGCTATGATCACAACGCGCCGGGCGGCAATTAAAACAAGTGAAATAAACTCTCCCGAATAGGAGGTCTCAATGCGTTTTAAAGTTATTCTTGCCCTGGTCAATGATGATTACCAGAATGAGGTGATCAAGGCCGCAAAAAAAGCCGGAGCCACCGGAGTGACCATTCTTAATGCCCGCGGGGAAGGTGTGCATGGTCAAAAATCTTTTTTTGGTCTCACCATGGAAGCCCAAAAAGATATGTTGCTGTTCCTCGTAGAAGATTTCAATTCCAACCAGATCATGGACGCCATTTACCAAGCCGGAAAACTGGACCAACACGGAAACGGTATTGCCTTTTGTTGGGGAATCGACCGAGCCGTTGGCCTGGAAAGTCAGATCCCCATTTTAGAAAAAGACGCCAAAGAACATTACTTTTAGCTTGGAGCTGTTATGGCAAATCCTATTCGAGTCCATCAGGCGATGATGGAAGAATTCAAGCAGGTGGATGGTGTCTTAAAGGTTTCGGATGCCTTAAAAATGATGAAGGCTGAGAATCTCACCGTGGTGCTGGTCAAACCCAGAAACGAATCCGATGTACACGGAATTCTCACTCTCAGAGATATTGCAAGGAAGGTGATCGGAGAGCGCCGAAGACTGCAGGAAGCCCACGTTTATGAAATCATGTCCAAGCCGGTTCTATCGGTGCCTGCCAGCATGCCCATCCCCTACGCGGCTCGACTAATGACCAACTTCAACGTTTCATACGCCATGGTGATGGACAGCAACCAGGTGATTGGGATCCTGTCCTTAAACAGCATCGTCACTCATTGGGCGGAAGAATTGGAGTGACCTGACGAATCTCCTACCCTTTTTTAAGCGCACTGCCGCTGGTGCTGTCCCACCCCACGGTTTCGGGGCTGGAAACATGTTGCGCCACCGCCGACCAATGCTCGAAGGAAACGTTCAATTCGACAATCCTCACGCATTCATCCATCCCATGAGCCCCGGCAAGATGTGATTCCAGCGCCTTGAGGTCTTTGATAAAAGCCCCCTGCTCGGATTGGTACCGCTCCTGAGCCTCGGCAATGTTGGCGAGGGTGGCTTCTGCCTGCAAATTATAATTGAAAATGGTCCGGTGGAGGCTATCGTAATCCACTATCAGGTTGACGTAGCCCCAAACCATAAAGGGCACCGCCGCCGCAACCCCCAGACTCAACTTGACCCCTCTCTTATCCAACAAAATGGCCGCTAATACCAAACCAAATCCAACAATCAATGAGACCCTGGAAACATTTTCATAAATGTCGAGTGGCATCACCTTCACGCCGCATTCAGCCGGTTCGGCAAAAGCGGAAGTGCATGACCCCAACAATACCAAACTCGCTGAAATCCAACTGATTTTGAGGCTTTTCATAGGTGATCTGTTCCCAGAACTGTGAGGACTGCAAAGACAGCCGATCCGCCGACTAAAAAACTCAAGACTTAAAGTCCATCGCGGGCAGACACTGTATAAAATAAAATCGCCATCGTCCAGTCCATTTATTGCGAGTTACCCGTCCTTATCGGGACACCGGAATTGGAACGTTTTATATGCTACATTATTTTGACTTCACAATTCTTGTGCCATGAGTTACTTTATAGGGCTTAAGAGAATAATCACAGATCTTATAAAGTATCAATTGAAAGGAATTTTCAATGAGCGATCGGTTTGTCGACAACCAGGACGGCACGATTCAGGACAACGAGTCCGGGCTGGCCTGGTGCAAAAAGGATTCCATCCAAATCGAACAAGACTGGTTCTTGTTTCAGGAAGCGTTGGCTTTTATTGATGAGCTGAACAAAAAAGATTTTTTGAGCTTTCACGACTGGCGGATGGCGGAAAAGGAAGAAATCGAAAAGTTATTCCTGCCGGAGAGCATTCTCCAAGCCCGGTCCAACCAGGAAATTCACATCAGCCCCTTATTCGAACCGGGGGGCGGCAACGGTTCATGGTGCCTGCCTTTCGATCAGCAGGGCGCGTTCTATTTCTCTTACCAGAGCGGACTGGCCCAGATTTACGATCAGGACTTTTCAAACGGAGTGATACGGCCGGTGAGGTTGTGGGGGGATAATTAATTCGATGCGTTGCGCGCCCGCGTAGTGCAGGATTTTATTTTTGGCATTTCTTTCGGAGGCTTTATGTGTTGAATGATCTTCACCTGCCCCTCGTCATACTCAATGGAGGCCACTTGATACCGGTCCAGATCCACTGCTTCGCCATGGCCTGAGTACTGCATTAGCCCGGACCGGAGGGCATCCCATTCCAGAAATAAAAAAAACTGATCTTCCGTTCCCTGTGGATTTAAAGTATTCAATGCATCCTGAAACTCGATCGCAACAATCTCAGCAATCTCCTTGCCGGTGCAAAAATCCTTATACCCCGTCGCTCCGCCGATCTCCTTACTGCAGGTGATCTTGGAGAAATCAAAATCCGTCAGGCGATCGTCGTGATCGAGTTGAATGGTGACCTGTGATGTCGTGTCTTTACAGGGCATGATTTTTCATCCTCTGTTTACGTCTGCCCAATTATACACCCGGCAGAATTTTTTTGCTTGCTGTTAGATTTTTATATTCATGCTGATGTCCACCGCAGGGGCGGAATGGGTCAGGGCTCCCACTGAAATACAGTCCACTCCCGTAGCCACCAACTCCTTTATTCTGGCCAGGGAAACCGATCCCGAAACCTCCACTTTGGCTCGGCCAGCAACCAACCGGGTCGCTTGCAGAATGGTGTCAGTGGACATATTGTCCAACATGATGATATCCGCACCGCTATCCAACGCCTCCCGGACTTCCTTCAGACATGTAGTTTCCACTTCAATCAATCCAGCATAAGAGTTGTTCTTGCGAACCCGCTCCACAGCGGCGCCGATCCCCCCGGCAATTTTGATATGGTTGTCCTTGATCAGCACGGCGTCAAACAATCCGAATCTATGATTGGTTCCGCCGCCGCAATGGACCGCGTATTTTTCAAATGCCCGAAGGCCAGGCGTGGTTTTTCGGGTATCAAGAATCTGGACGGCTCCGGCTTCCTTCACAAACTTCCGAGTCAACGTGGCGATTCCACTCAACCGTTGCAAAATATTAAGCGCAGACCGCTCGCCTTTTAACAAGGCTGAAGCCTTGGCCCGAATTTTCATCAAAGGCTGGCCTTTTTGAATTTCCGTGCCCTCGGCAATCTCGGGATGGTGAAAAACCGTTTCGGCATCCAATTTCGTAAAAACCGCCCGCACCACCGGCAACCCACACACCACAAGTTTTTCCTTGGCCGTGATCACTGCTTCGCACACCGAATCCGCCAGCACGATGCTGTCGGTCGTCACATCGCCGGTCCCCAAGTCCTCCGCCAAAGCCAAGGTCACCAATCGATCAATTTGCTCTTGAGTTATAAGAGATCCCATGTTTTCCTAGTGCTGGCAACTAATTTTTAAATAATTGTAAAATTAGCATAAAAACAAGGTTCCCGCTAGAGAAGGCTCGACCATCCATGCCACACCCTGCGCAACAGAATGACCTCCGTCTTCCCCAGAAATTGGTTTTGGAAAAGGTCAAAAATAAAGACCCCGCCCACCGGTTTAGGTCGCCTGATGATCGCCAGCCGGAACAAATGATTCTGGTCCTCGATCCGGAAACTGGAAAAACCTGGGGATTCGTGGTGGTGGACAATACCCGGCGCGGGCCTGGCCTCGGTGGCATTCGGATGGCGCCGGATTTGACATTGATGGAGGTGATGCGCCTGGCTCATGCCATGACTTTTAAAAACAGCGCCGCCCTGCTTCCCTTCGGCGGAGGAAAATCGGGGCTGATTGTTGACCCTGTCAACCTCAATACTCATCCCGGCATGAAACGCGACCTCATTGGATTATTCGCCGAAGCTCTTTTTGAAATCGACTCCTACATCACCGCTCCCGATATGGGAACCGATGAAAAAGTCATCCAACAAATTTATGAAATCTATTCCGAGCGCCTGAACACACCGCATCACCTGCGGGGCGGTGCCGGACGGCCTCCCATTAACGGCGGTATTCCAATTGACGATTGGGGTCTCACCGCGCATGGCGTGGTGGCGGCCATCAAAACTGTGGAAGCAATGGATGCGACCTTTACCCTTAAAGGCGCGCGAGTGGTGATCCAGGGATATGGCAACGTCGGGGCGCCTACCGCCGCTAAACTACAACAGGCGGGCGCCCTCATCGTCGGCGCCTCAGACATTCATCGGGCCTTATGGAATTCCCGTGGATTGGATGTAACCGAATTGAACCGGGCTCGATCCGGACCCCAGGGTCTCGCGAAATATTCCGGCACAACGGAAAAGTCCTTTCCGCCCCAAAACCTCGATTGGTTGTTGGAAGCGCCTTGCGATATCCTCATCCCGGCCGCCCGCCCAGACGCGATCACCGCCCGCAATGCGGATCGCATTCAATGCCGGATGGTTTTTCAGGGAGCCAACGCTCCCAGCAATAAAATGACCGAATACTACCTGCAGAATCATAGAGGAATCATTTCCTATTCAGATTTCATTGTAAACGTTGGCGGGGTGATGGGTTGCGCCGTTGAATTGAAAATGAATATTGACTCGGAATATAAAAATAAAGTCTTGGCCACGGGTGAGGAAGGCAGGCCCTATTTGGAAAATTTGATCTCCAAGACCATTTCCAATAATGTCAAAACAATTTACCAGGGGATGGCACAGGGCGATGGGTCCGATGCTATTTTCCGGGATGAAGCTTTAAAACTTGCGGAAGAATGTCTGGCGAATCCCCGCCGGATTCAGTTATAATCGCGCCGTGAATGGAAATCCTGAAAGGAGATGAAAATGACCTGCAATATGGGAAATCTAGACCGATTGTTACGCATCACTCTGGGGTTTTGTATCCTCGCGACGGGCATCGCACTCAATGATGACAGGGGATGCATCCTGATCTGGGTGGGCCTGATTCCCCTGTTGACCGGGCTCATGGGAAGTTGCCCGCTGTACTCAATTTTCTCTTTTAATTCAAAAGGTTAAAAATATTAACCTAATTCAGACCATTAATTATTATAAACCTCCGCTAAAATCTTATCAGCTCCCATTTTCAGTATCTCCAGAGCCAGATCATCGCCCAGCAACTCTGGAGCTTCCGTAGGTCCGGTTTTTTCCACCTTCAACAGGGTCTTGCCATCCAGGCTTCCCACCAATCCACGAATGTGAATGGTTTCATTCTGAACGGTGGCGTACACCCCGATTGGAACCTGACACCCGCCTTGCAATCGAGTTAGAAAAGCCCGCTCGGCATTCACTGCGGTGTGCGTGTCTTCATCATCCAGATCAAAAATCATACTCATGATCGCCATGTCCTCGGATCGGGACTCAATTCCAACAGCGCCCTGCCCGCCCCCCGGCAACATAATTTCAGCCGGGATAATTTCAGTAATTTTATCGGCCATGCCCATGCGATTGAGTCCGGCGGCGGCAAGAATAATGGCATCCAAGCCCTCGGTTTCCAGTTTTTTGAGACGGGTTTCCAAATTGCCCCGCATCGGAATCACCTCCAGGTCGGGCCGGTAATTCAAGAGCTGAGTGGTTCGCCGGAAACTACCCGTGCCGACTTTCGCGCCTTGGGGGAGGTCAGCCAGCTTGACATTGTTATTGGAGATCAGAGCATCATGCGGATCCTCCCGCTTGGTCACCACACTGATGGCCAGTCCAGGAGGCAATTTGATTGGCACGTCCTTCATGCTGTGAATCGCGATGTCCGATTCATACTTCAGCAGGCTTTCTTCGATTTCCTTGGTGAACAATCCCTTACCGCCAACCTTGGCCAAAGGAACATCTTGAATTTTGTCACCCGAGGTCTTTATCACCCTCAAATCCACAGCGGTGTCTTTATGGAGCTCTTCCAGTTGCCCTTTGATCCAATTTGCCTGCCAAAGGGCCAAGGGACTGCCACGCGTACCTATGATGATTTTGTCAACGGCATAGCTGTTATACATGCGGATGGATTCTTTCTAGTCGTCCAGATGAAACAAATCCCGAATGGCCTTCAAGTAGGTTTGCCCCTCTGAGCTTCGGGTTTTATCCTTAAGGTTTACTGTAGGCTTGTGAAGCAGTTTATTGACGATGGATATTGACATTTGGTGGATATTATTTTCATCCTCTTTCGACAAGTGGGGCATTTTTTTAAGAGCTTTTTCCATCTCCTGCCGGCGGATGCGCTCGGCCCGCTTGCGTAACTCGATAATGGTCGGAACCGCATCCAGAGAATCCATCCAGCCGTTAAATTTATCCACCTCCACCCGGATGATTTCCGCCGCCAGCTCAGCCTCCCTCTGGCGTTCCACCATATTGGCGTTGACCACCGCCTGCAGGTCATCAATGTCATACAAAAAAACATTTTCAAGATCATTCACTTCCGGCGCGATATCCCGCGGGACCGCGATATCGATAAAAAACATGGGCCGGTTTTTACGTTGATGGATCGCCCGCTCCACCATATCCTTGCTGATAATGAACTTGGGAGCCGCGGTGGAACTGATGACAATGTCCGCCCGATACAACTCATCTTTGAACGCGTCGAAATCCAGCGCACTGCCATTCAGGGTTTTGGCCAGGCTGGCGGCCCGCTCATAGGTCCGGCTGGCCACGTAGATGGTTTTGACCCCGTAAGACATTAAATGTTTGGCCGCCAATTCGGCCATTTCGCCGGTCCCCACCAGCATGACGGTGTGGGTTTCCAAATCATCAAAAATTTTGCGGGCCAAATCTACGGCGGCGGAGCTGATGGAAACAGCGTTTTCAGCGATGCCGGTTTCTTCCCGTATCCTTTTGGCGACGTTGAAGGCTTTTTCAAACAGCTGATTGAGAATGATCCCAGTGCCACGCAAGGATTTCGCCAAACTGTAAGCATCTTTAACCTGACCGAGAATTTGCGACTCACCGAGTACCATCGAGTCCAGGCTGGACGATACCCGGAATAAATGCTCAACGGTTTGTTCTTCACAATAACTGTAAAAATGGTTGTCCAGTTGATCAAGAGGAATTTCGTGGTAATCGCAAATGAAACTTTTGAGGCGGGAGATGCCTTGATCAACATTCTTGACCCGGGCATATATCTCTACCCGGTTGCAGGTGGAAATGATCAAATTTTCTTCCACCTCAGGAAACGACCCCAGCTTTTCCGTGGAGTCCTCGATTTTCCCTTTGGTGAACGCCAGTTTTTCTCGCAGTTCCACCGGGGTCGTCTTGTGGTTGACCCCGACCATGATTAAATTTGATTCAGCCATATTAAACGTGCAACAGATAAGTCAACATGATGGTAATAAACCCAAAAATTGAAAACTGGGCGGCTTTTTTACCCTGCAAGCCAACCAGCAACCTGCCAAAGAAAATAAGACCGTAAAGAAACCAGCCGATCACCAGCGGCCAGGTTTTGACCAGATCCCATGAGAACAGGGACAACTGGTTCATCTGCGCATTCCAGATGGAACCGGTCATGAATCCCAATGTAAACAAGGGAAAGCCGACAACAATCACCTTATAATTCAGGTTGTCCAGAATTTCCAAAGACGGCATCCTGAAATACATGATTCCTAATTTTTTGCTTTTAACTTGTTTTTCCTGAATAAGATACATCAAACCTGCCGCGAATGCCATGGCAAACGCGACGGACCCAAGGATGGAAAGCGTACGGTGCAGAGTCAACAAAATTTGGAACTGTGACTCTGGAAAGACCACCGCTTCTTTCGAGAGAAACGTCGCGTACAACAGGGTCAAAAATGCCACCGGGATAACAAATGATCCGAGATCCTTGATCTTGTATTTCCAGTTCACCAGAAAATACACCAGCACCATCATCCAGGAGAAGAAAATAGCCACTTCAAAGGATGTCGTGTATGGCCCATGACCAGTTTCCTGCGACCTGAATATGATCACCAGCGTGTGAAACAGCCAGCCCACCCCCACCGTGATGGCCGCCAGGGTCGAGACAAACTGCTTGCGGTAAACCAGGTAGATGAAATACTCCAGCGAGGCCACCAGATAGCCGATCATCGCTATATTGAAAGTTATAAGAGTCATGAGAGAAAGGGCATCAAGGATCGCAACGGGAACCGCTTATCCTACCACGCACCCCCAAACAACTCAATGGGTTAGAAATTCAATCTGAGAATTTTTGGTTGGGAATAAAATAATTAAGGCGGGCAAGTTTTGCTGGCGGGAATTGTTACTACTCATCCCTCTTTTTTATTTTTCAGGATTTCATTCAACTCGGCCATGAATTCATTGACGTCTTTAAAATCCCGGTAAACCGAAGCAAAGCGTACATAGGCGACGCTGTCGAGATGATAGAGCTCTTTGACGATTGCCTCGCCCACCGCGACGGCTGAAATTTCCTTGTCGCCTGAATCCTGAAAAAATTTTTCGACTTTGCTGACCAGAGCCTCCATCCGCTCCAGGCTGACCGGTCGTTTCTGGCAGGCTTTCTGTACGCCTTCGAGGATTTTACCGGGGTTGAAGTCCTCGCGGCGGCCATCCTTTTTGATGACCAGTAACGGAGATATCTCGATTCTTTCGTAGGTGGTGAAGCGGTCGCCACAACTCAGGCATTCGCGCCGGCGGCGCGTTATATCGCCTTCCCGGTTGGTCCGGGAATCGATCACTTTGTTCTCCACATTGGAGCAACTGGGACATTTCATAAAAGGAGGCTATTTAGGGGTGAGTTCAAAATGGAGGGGAAACTGTTCGCACAACTCTCTGACCTTGAGACGGGTTTGCTCGATATAATCTTTATCCTCCAGGCGTCCCAGCACAGCGGTGATCATATCGCCGATAATTTTCATTTCCGGTTCTTTCATGCCGCGGGTGGTGAGCGCGGGAGTGCCGATCCTGATCCCTGACGTCACAAACGGACTGCGCGTTTCAAAAGGCACGGTATTTTTATTGACGGTGATGCCGGCTTGGTCCAAAGCCTCCTCAGCCTGCTTGCCGGTGATGTCCTTAGGCGTCAGGTCCACCAGCATGAGGTGCGTGTCGGTGCCGCCACTGACTATTTTAAATCCGTTAGTTTTTAAATGCTCCGCCAGAAATTTCGCATTGGCTACCACCTGCTTTTGATAATCGACAAAATCGGGATTGAGGGCTTCCTTGAAGGCCACCGCCTTGGCGGCAATGACGTGCATCAACGGACCGCCCTGGATGCCGGGAAAAATCTTTTTGTTCACGTCCCGGGCGAACTCCTCCCGGCAGAGAATCATGCCGCCGCGCGGTCCTCTCAGCGTTTTATGCGTTGTGGTGGTCACGAATTCTGAATACGGCACGGGGGAGGGATAAATTTTGGCGGCAACCAAACCGGCGGGATGCGCGATATCGGTCATGATTTTAGCACCGACTTCATCGGCTATGGCACGAAACCGTTGCGCGTCGATAACTCTGGGATAAGCGCTGGCTCCCACCACGATCATTTTGGGACGATGCTCTTTGGCCAGCCGTTCCACTTCATCGAAATCGATCCGTTCCGTTTCTTTATGAACTCCATACTGGAAAACTTTGTAGGAGTAACCGGAAAAGTTGACCGGCGAGCCGTGTGTGAGATGTCCACCGTGCGAAAGGTTCATCCCCAGGATGGTATCCCCCGGCTGTAGCACCGCGTGGTAAACCGCCATGTTGGCCTGCGACCCGGAATGGGGCTGGACGTTGGCATGGTCGGCGCCAAATATCTGTTTAGCCCGGTCGATCGCCAACTGTTCCGCGATGTCCACATACTTGCATCCGCCATAATAGCGTTTGTTGGGATAGCCCTCGGCGTATTTATTGGTCATCACCGAACCCTGCGCTTCGAGCACCTGTGGACTGACAAAATTTTCCGATGCAATCATCTCCAGCGTGAAGTTTTCCCGCTCAATTTCGCCATTGATGGCCTGGGCAATTTCCGGATCGAAGTCAGATAAAGTGGACAATTTACAATTCTCCTTTGGTTAACATATTTTGAATATCATCAATTTTATCCAGACGGCGGGTGTGCCGCCCACCTTCAAAAGCTGTTTGCAACCAGGTTTCCACGATTTCACACGCCAAGCCCTTGCCCACCACCCGCCCGCCCATGATCAACACATTGGAATCGTTGTGCTGTCTACATAATTTGGCAGTGTAAAGGTCGGAGCACAAGGTACCACGGACTTTCGGAAAACGGTTCACCACGATGGACATGCCGATGCCGGTACCGCAAATGACAATGCCATTCAGAGAATCATCTGCCGAAATCGTGGCGGCCAGCTTGGCGCCGTAATCGGGATAATCTACGGCATCAGCATTGGCAGGCCCCAAATCTTCAAATGGGACAGCATTTTGAGTCAAAAAGGATTTAATCTCTTCCTTGAGCTCAAACCCGCCGTGGTCCGAAGCGAGCAGAATTTTTCTGATTTTCACATCTCTGTTCATGGCGTTTGAATCCACCTTTCCAGGCAAATGGAACCAGCCTCAGAATTATACTCTATCGCTTGAAAAATGGGGAATGAGATGTGATCGGAAATGCTTGCGAAACGGCGGAATGCATGTTTGATGCGGGGAAAATAATACCCCCATGAAGTTGCGGATAGTAAAAAAAACCCATGAGGTTGTCAACCTAATTAGTCACGGAATTCCGAGACCTTGAATCAGGTATCTGGCGGTGCTATCAGGTGTTGCCATTCGGCTGGCGGGTTAATTTAGAAGCCCTCATTTTAATAAAAATAACCTGTCTGCCAGTGTCAAATTGTTTATTCTGCAACAGGCAACATCTACTCAAGAATTCAGGTGGATACTGCGATTGCCAGTCTGGGCACCTTACCCTCTTTAGTGGCTAATGATTTCGACGGCAACGCCAATTCCGATTTACTGGTTTACAACACATCAACCGGGCAAACGATTGTCGTGTCGCTGGACAATGCGACTCCGACTTCCGCTAACTCGGTGGTCACCGAGGATCCAGCAACAGGATGGGTGGTGAAGGCTACCGGCGATTTCAATGGTGACTGCAACCTGAACCTTCTGCTTTACAACACGCTGGATGGTTCAGTGAGGGTTATTTTGCTCGATGGGAGCACTGTCTTATCCGAAACCACTGTCTTACAGCTACCCGCCGCCACCAATTTCGAGATTCGTGGGACCGGGGATTTCGACGGCGATGGGGATTCGGACCTTGTCATTTTCAACCCTGCCACGGGACTGATCGGCATACTGTTTCTGGAGAATGCCAGCCTGGTCTCCGGTGAAGGGGTGATCCAACTCGATGTCGATAATAACTGGGATCTTATCAACACGGGTGATTTCGATGGGGACGGCAAGTTTGATCTGCTGGCATACCAGACCGACACGGGAATCGTCGCCGAAATCCTGTTGGACGGATCTACAGTTTTATCCTTCACAGGACTGATAGCTTTGGACTCTCTGGCTGGCTGGGGGGTTCAGGACACCGCCGATTTTAATAATGACGGCTGCTGGGATTTGCTGACCCACAACACCACCGACGGCTGGCTTAACGGGCATTGTCACTCTGGATGGCACAACACCAACCCCCACCGTAGTGTTCCAGGTAGACCTCGCGCAAGGTTGGAGCTTGATCAATGCTGGCGACTACGACGGGGACGCCAACAACGATTTCTTGATGCTCAATACCACAACAAGTATCGTGGCCTCGGGGCTACTGCAAAACAACAGCGTCTTGTCTGTGGTGGGTTTGATCAACCTCAACTTCGCTCCCGATTTCACCTTGCTCTCTAGTAAACTCTGAAGCCAAATGGAGGATCAAGCCACAGACTCCGCATTGCACTCCTGGCATTGACAAAGACTGCGCAGCAGGTTATGCGGATAGAGGCCAGTGCTGTGGCCATCATTCCATTCGAACTGCAAAGCGTACAACCCCACCGCATTCAACTTGAGGGGCCGAATCGAATCGGGAATCGATCCGGGTTTGATCTTTTTCTCGCCACTCCATTCA
>SMVS01000083.1 GCA_004357435.1 Nitrospina sp.
CGACGCCACGGCAACCGGCGATTGAGGATCGCTGTGGGCGTTGGCCCGCAGGTGATCCAAATTCAAAAACACCATGTGTCGCTCATGCTGAACGTACACCAGATCGGCGAGATCAATCAGGATTTCCGGATACGCGTAGCGCAGGATCAAGTTGAAATTTTCCTGGTGTTTTTTTCCCTGGTGATTATCGGCAAACCCCACACTGCGGCTCAGTTGTTCAAAGAGCTCCACCACGGCACGGTTCAACTCCGGAGCGGAGGACTTCTGCAACCCCAGCCAGGCGCGGCCGATCTCGTTCAGCAACGGGCGCCCCGGCGTCATAAAAATAACATCCGCATTCATCAGGAGTGTCCTCGATTCATAACAAGGGTCCAGTCACTTTTTCGACGGCGTTTAGAATGTCGCCGTGGTCGATCAAGCCGGCCATGGTTGCGATGTCCGGCGCCAGTTCCCGATCGCGTTGCAAATGCTTGACGTGCCGGCGGATCACCCGGTAAGCGGCGAGGGTGCCGCGCCCCGGCTTGAGGTTGGTGAACAGGTCCAGCGCTTGCGCCGCGCATAACAATTCGATGGCCGCAACGTGCTGAACGTTGTTCACCACCTGGCGGGCTTTGCGCGCCGCTATGGTCCCCATGCTGACGTGGTCCTCCTTGTTGGCCGAGGTCGGGATGGAATCGACCGACGCCGGATGCGCCCACACTTTGTTTTCCGACACCAGCGCTGCCGCGGTGTATTGCGCGATCATGAATCCCGAATTGAGACCGCCTTCCTCAACCAAGAACGACGGCAGGCCGCTGAGGTTGGGATTGACCATGCGTTCGATGCGCCGCTCAGAAATATTCGCCAACTCGGCCAGCGCAATGGCCAGATAGTCCAGCGCCAACGCCACCGGCTGACCGTGAAAATTACCGCCCGAAAGCACCTGGCCGTTGGCAAACACCAACGGATTTTCGGTGGCGGAATTTATTTCGATTTCCAAAACTTTTTGCACATAGCGCAGGGTGTCCCGGCTGGCGCCATGCACTTGCGGCACGCAACGCAGGGAATAGGCATCCTGCACCCGGCCGCAATCCTTGTGCGAGGAGATGATCTCACTGCCGTCGGTGATGCGGCGCATGTTGGCGGCGCAATCGATCTGCCCGGGATGCGGGCGCAGTTGATGGATGCGTTTGTGAAACTGGGTTTTCGTTCCCAACAGCACTTCCAGGCTCATGGCCGCGGCGATGTCCAGAGTTTTCGCCAGACGCGATGCCTGGTGCAGGGTGAGCGCACCGAGGGCGGTCATCACCTGGGTGCCATTGACGAGAGCGAGGCCCTCGCCTTCGGCCAGTTCCACCGGCGGGATGCCAGCCTGCCTGAGGGCCTGGGCGCCGGACAATGTGCGGCCCCGATACCGAGCCCGGCCTTTGCCGATCAGCACCAAAGCCAGATGCGCCAAAGGCGCCAAGTCACCGCTGGCGCCGACCGACCCCTGCTCCGGCACCACCGGACACACGCCCTTGTTCAGCAGGCGCAGTAAGGCGTCCAAGGTCGACAGGCGCAACCCCGAATAGCCCTTGGCCTTGCTGTTGATTATCAAGAGGAGAATGCACCGCACCACTTCATCGGAAAACGGCGGCCCGACCCCGGCGGCGTGGCTCATCAGAATATTTTTCTGAAGCTGTTTGCCCTGGGAGCGGGAAATGACCACATCGCTGAACGCGCCAAATCCGGTGGTGACCCCATAGATAACTTTTTTATCCCGAATCGCGTCTTCGATGACCCGGCGGGCTTTTTGAACTTTTTTTTTGGCCGAAGCGGAAACCTTGAACACGGCACCGCTCCGCAACGCGGCCACGGCATTATCCAGAGTCAGGCGCTGTCCATCAAGAACCAGTGTTTTCATATTTCAATCCTCGCAAGCTCCGGTCAAGGCCAGTCCCAGACTGGACGGCCCAGCAGGTACACGGTGATCAGCAGACACGGCAACACATAGGGCACGGCGGCAAAGGCCTCGCCAGTGGTCAGAGTATACGCCGCCCACAACGAGCGGGCGGAGTAGATGGCGGCCAGCGCCACGGCCAGGTTTTTCGATCCCTTATAAATAAAATACGACAGCACACCGAACAAGGCCAGCGCCAAAAATGTATAGCCGGCCGCTTCCGGCAGGGCTAAATTAAAGGGGGGAAGAAACAGGTAAATCAGCAGGAGATAAACCAGATTCAGCGCCAAAAATCCGCAGGCCGCCTGGTGAAACTTTTGCAGGGGTTTGATTGAGGTCTCCGACATAACAGTGAAAGGCTGTGAGGCAATGACCGGAATGAACCTTGTTGCGGGTTGATGCCAACCCATTGCACATTATCGGGGGGTATGGTAGCTTTCACTTTTTTAAGAGTTTCGGCAACCGTTACGGACCCCGCTCATTTCAGCTCCAGTCTACCGGGGTCATTCCAGGGACGCACCATGATTTCCGTTCAAGAACAATTCCAGATCATCCAACGCGGAGTCACTGAGATCATTGACGAAAAAGATCTTAAGCGGCGGTTGGAAAAATCAATTAAATCAGGCAAGCCGCTGAGAGTCAAGGCCGGTTTCGATCCCACCTCACCGGACCTGCACCTGGGTCATACGGTGCTGTTGCAAAAAATGAAACAGTTTCAGGACCTGGGTCATGAGGTGGTGTTCCTGATCGGCGATTTCACGGGCATGATCGGCGATCCCACCGGAAAATCCGAAACCCGCAAAAGCCTGACCCGTGAGGAGGTGGCGGTGAACGCCAAAACCTACCTGGAGCAGGTTTATAAAATCCTAGATAAAGACAAAACCGTGGTGATGTTCAACAGCGAATGGATGAACAAATTCACCTCGACCGACATGATCAACCTGGCCGCGCAATACACGGTGGCCCGCATGATCGAGCGGGATGATTTTCAAAAACGATTGGCCAACCATCTACCGGTGTCGATCCACGAATTGCTCTACCCTCTGATCCAGGGGTACGATTCGGTGGCCATGAAAGCAGATATTGAACTGGGGGGCACCGATCAAAAATTTAACCTTCTGGTGGGGCGGGATTTGCAACGCAATCATCAAATGGAACCGCAGGTGATCCTGACACTACCGCTCCTGGAAGGCACCGACGGGGTGCAGAAGATGAGCAAGAGCCTGGGCAACAGCATCGATGTTCTGGCAACGCCGCATGAAATGTTTGGCAAGATCATGTCCATCTCCGACGATCTGATGTGGCGGTACTACGAACTGTTGAGCGCGTTGGATGAATCGGAGGTTCAGGCCCTTCGGCAAAAAGCGGAACAAGGCGCCATGAATCCCAAAGAGGCAAAAATACAGCTGGCAGGAGAATTGGTCGCGCGCTACCACTCGCAGGAGTGGGCGGAAAAAGCACGGCAGGAATTCGACAGCGTGTTTAAAAATAAAAATATGCCCAAGGATATTCCGGTGCAGAAAACCTGGGGGGCAGAATCGAAATCGATCTGCACCGTGCTCAAGGAAGCGGAATTATGTTCCAGCACCTCGGACGCCCGGCGCCTGGTGCAACAAGGCGCGGTTTCCCTCGATGGAGAAAAAGTCGCCGATGTAAACTTTCAACTCAACGGCAACCAGGCCTACCTGATCAAAGTCGGGAAAAAACGATTTCTCCAAATCACCACCGATTGAAATTACCGGGGACTCCGGAATTTCTGACCCGCCACGATAGGATCCCGGCTATTGAGAATCAACGCCGTGGAAGTTTTCTCCAGGGTGTCGATCACCACCAGTTCACCGATCACATGCGGCATGGTGGCGGTGATATCCGGTGAAATAAGCGGATTGTGTTCGTAATCCATGCTGTCAACATCCTCATCCACGCTTTGTGGAATGAGGTAGACTTCCAACCGATCCCCGTTACTAACGCCATCAGCGGACCCTTTATCAAGGTAAACAATGTCATTGGTGGCGCTCATTATAAAGTCATCTTTGATAGCCGCAATGTATCCCGCCAGGTTTTTTTTCGGCGGCACATAAGAAGAAGAAATCATGGCTTGTCGATGCTTAGGATAGGGCAACAGAAAATCGCCTTTGCTGATCAGGTTGAAACTTTCGTGAATCTGAGCTTTGGCCATGTTGGCGGACACTTCCCGAACCACAACCGAGCCATTGATCTGAATCAGGGGTATGATGTCATCATCGTCAATATCCGTCAGATGATTGACCAGAATCCCATCATAATCCGCCGTATCCTCAAAAAACTCACGGTCTTCCACCGTCCCTTGCCATTCCCCCAACGGATGCTCGATCAACTCATCGTGCGAGTACACCACAAAGAGGTCGCCGACTTTTACGTTTTGTGACGATCCGATATCGATATAAACCCAATCCATCGCCGAAACCTTGGTCTTGCCGGAGATGATTTCAAAAAGGGTCCCAACGGGAGTGACCCGGGACAAGCTACCCGCTGTAAAGTATTTGTAGTAAGGAACCAGGGAATCTGAATTTTTAGGTTTATGTATATTAAGAACCGCACTAGATTCTTCGCTGTCGGTATTGGGCGTGTCCCAAGGCGCCACGTCCCGGTCATCTGCCACCGACCCCCGTGACGAGTCCAAAGTTTCCATGCCTGGCACCGCTTGCGCCAACAGCCGATAACTTTCATCAGGATAGGACACGCCATCCGCCGGTATACCGCTAGACGGGCCGCCCGCATTCAAACCCTGAGTGCCAAGTGGCACAGCCATCACCGGGTTACTAATTGAAAGCAAAAAGGTTATCAGGGAAACTGTGCAAAATCGAGTGCGGTTGTGGAGTGCCATGACCAAGGTTCCTCTTAAGAATTGATATAGACCTACACCGTTCAAGGCCTCAATACGTTTGTTTTTTAATGCTTAAAGGATTATTTAATGATAACAAAACTAAAACCTTTGTAAACGAAATAATTTAGAAACTCACAAATAATCAGATATATACAGGACGTTTCGTCAGGAACTGACGATTCCTTTATAATTATGTCAGGGACATGATAGTATTCTCTCTTGACAAGCAAGAATAGCAATGA
>SMVS01000084.1 GCA_004357435.1 Nitrospina sp.
AGTTTGTTTGAAAAAATTTGCTTTGATCTGGTCCAGGCGGCCTTCGTTTTCCCGTTCCAGGCGCTTGCGAATTTCATCGTTCTCCGCGGTTTTATTTTTGTAGGCGGCGATGTACTCTTTCAGCCGTTCGTCTTTCGTCTCCGCTTCCTGTTTCAACCGTTGAACATAAGTGGGGAGACGTTCCTGGGGATTCTCAGTTTCATCAAGATCTTCCAGCTTCCAGTGCCGGCGGTCGGTGACGGAAAACTTCAAGGGTTCGGGGGATGAATCTTTTTCTTCACTACTCATAACTACTCACAATCTCTACTATAAGAAACCCGAAGCGCGGAAACCGTATCAGATGGCTCCTGTGCTTCGGGTTGATTTATGTAAGAAGACCGCTTTCTGAAAGCCCGGCCGCTTTAAAAACGAACCGGGACGGAAAACAGTTTGAACTAATTAGAGCTTATTTTTTGTTGCTGATATCTTCAAACTCGGCATCCACGACGTCTTCATTGTCGTCTTTACCGGATTCTCCCTCCGAAGTACCCCCTTCAGCCCCAGCGTCCGGACCCGCTTCGCCATCCGCCTCAGGTTTCTGGCTTTCCTGTTGGTACAGGGTCTGAGCCAGAGAGTGGGAAGCCTGACTGAGTGCCTCGGTTTGCTCCTTGATCTTGGCCAGATCGTCACTTTCAATGGCCTGCTTCGCTTCGGTGATAGCGGTTTCAACAGTTTTAATATCCTCCTCGGAGAATTTATCCTTGTTGTCCTTAATGGTTTTCTCGGTGTTGTATACCAGAGAATCCAGTTGGTTCCGGGCATCCACTTTTTCCCGGCGTTCTTTATCTGCGCTGGAGTTGGCCTCGGCATCCTTCACCATATTTTCAATTTCACTGTCGGACAAACCGGTGTTGTCGGTGATGGTGATTTTCTGCTCTTTTTGGGTGCCCTTATCCTTGGCAGACACGTTCAGAATTCCATTGGCGTCGATGTCAAAAGTAACTTCGACCTGGGGAATACCGCGTGGCGCCGGGGGAATTCCCTCCAGATGAAATTTACCTAAAGAGCGGTTGTCTTTGGCCATTTCACGTTCGCCCTGCAAGACATTGATTTCGACGCTGGGTTGATTGTCCGACGCGGTGGAAAAAGTCTCGCTTTTTCGCGTCGGGATGGTGGTGTTGCGTTCGATCAAGCGTGTCGTGACACCGCCCAGAGTTTCAATGCCGAGGGACAGTGGGGTGACATCGAGAAGCAGGATGTCTTTAACATCTCCGGAAAGAACACCGGCCTGCACCGCCGCGCCGAGGGCCACCACTTCATCGGGATTCACGCCCCGGTGTGGATCTTTTCCGAACAAGCTCTTAACGAGTTCCTGTACTTTTGGAATTCGGGTGGAACCCCCGACCAGAACGGCCTCATGAATCTTGTCGGAAGTCAATCCGGCGTCTTTCATGGCCTTTTTACAGGGTTCCTGAGTGCGAACCAGCAGATCGTCTACCATGGACTCAAATTTAGCCCTGGATAATTTCATGTTCAAATGCTTGGGGCCGCTGGCATCGGCCGTGACGAACGGCAGATTGATATCCGTTTCGGTGGTGCTGGACAACTCCATTTTGGCTTTTTCGGCGGCTTCTTTGAGCCGTTGCAAGGCCATGCTGTCTTTAGAAAGATCGATGCCGCTGTCTTTTCTGAACTCAGTCACCAACCAATCGATGATTCTCTGATCGAGGTTGTCGCCTCCCAAATGGGTGTCGCCAGAAGTGGCTTTGACTTCAACGACATTGTCGCCGACTTCCAGAATGGAGACGTCGAAGGTGCCGCCGCCGAAATCGTAAACCGCGATCATGTGGTCCTTATTTTTGTCCAATCCGTAAGCCAGGGCTGAAGCGGTAGGCTCATTGATGATGCGCTTGACATCCAGTCCGGCGATCTTGCCGGCGTCTTTGGTGGCCTGTCTCTGGGCATCATTGAAATAGGCCGGCACAGTGATCACGGCATCGGTGACGGTCTCGCCCAAATAAGCTTCTGCCGATTTCTTGAGTTTCTGCAGAATCATGGCTGAAATTTCAGGGGCGCTGTACTGCTTGCCCTGAATCTCAATCCGCACGTCGTTTTTGGGTCCTTTGACCACCTTGTAGGGGACCATTTTCATCTCTTCGCTGACTTCCTCAAAAGATCGGCCCATGAACCGTTTGACGGAGAATATAGTGTTCTCCGGGTTGGCGATGGCCTGTCTTTTGGCCACTTGTCCTACCAGGATTTCTCCTTCTTTAGTGAAAGCTACGACGGAGGGAGTGGTTTGGTTGCCTTCTTCGTTAATAATGACTTTAGGCTCGCCTCCTTCCATTACGGCGACCACCGAGTTAGTGGTTCCCAAATCAATACCGATTATCTTTCCCATGGGGCCAATCCTTTCAAAAATGATAAAAAAATTATAATATATTCAAAAATATAGGGTTTGATGGCTTAGTTGAATTTATCTCTGGCTATAAATAAGACCCGAATCGCTTGCAGTCAAGATAGGGCCAGAAAATAAGTCAGAAAACAGCTGTTTTTTTGAGGGGTCTGGTATTTTTAAAATAACTGTAAGTTATTATAAAATTAGCATCTAAAGGATTGTGCTGACTTGGGGCAGGGGGTTTGACCGCGAACAGGAATAATTCTTATTGGTCAGGTGAAGCAAGGCAGGCGGAAAACAGAGGTGTTGCCGGAAGGCCTGGTGATAAGAAAAGCATTCTCAAGGGCTCCTGTCTTGGAGCCCTTGAGAGGATCATTCTTCGTTCTCGTCCAATCCTTCATGGAGTTCTTCCATGAACAAAGTGGTATCGTTTTTCTCGGCAATCGCATTTTTGAGTTTGAGTGCCGCAGTTTTTTCTATCTCTTCTTTGCCCTCTGGCGTCAAAGCCCAAGGGGTGATGGTTTCTCTGGCCTTTTTAATGGCCGCCGTAATCTTAAGCAGTTTGTCCGAATCCAGATCACGAATGGACAGCAAGGCATCTTCATGGCCGTCGTAGGCACACCAAGCCATCGTGTAGCAATTGGTGTTGGCCCGAATCATTTTCAGAGTGATGTTGGCGAAATGACAGTGCACGCCAATGAATGCGCAAACTTCAATTTTATTATGCTGAATGGTCAGATTGGGGTGGCAGGGGTTGATCACCGCCTCGGGATCAATTTTAGGATAAATAGGCCGGTAGTCCGGCATAGGAATGATGTTCATTCCCGGGACTTCTTTTACCAGCTCAAGCGCCAATTTTGCTTTATGCCGAGTTTCTTCATTCCATCCCCAAACCAGCATGGGACCTGGAAACAGCGTTGGATTCCTCAGGGTCAACAGCTTATGGGCGCAGATTTCCATGGCTTTATCTTCAGGGACATGTTCCCCCTCGACCAACTGATTCGGCGATCCTTTTTCGGGTTGAAAAATACCCAACGATGCGGCGGAAGGGGGCAAAAACCCAGCAGGACCTATTTCCAATTTTGGCATTCTTAAAACCTCCACTAAATCCAGTAATGGACAGTATTTGAAATACTCAACTCTTCTTTTTGAGGCTCAAGAGAACGGCTCCACTTACGGGAGGTTGTGAGCAAAAGGTGCGAAGAGGCTGAAAAGACAAATATAAACTCAAGTGGCAGATGTTATTATCAATTAGTTGTCCTGTCAATAACAAATTGCTTTTGGGGCATGCAATTAGCAGAAAGGGTTTATTTGGAGGGAGGGTGATTTCTCGGAAGTTACTGAAAACCCTTTAGCTGGCCCCATTCAAAGGGATTTTTGTACCATTCTTCCAGGATGGCTTTTTCCTGCGCGTTGATTTTTCCGGTCTTCTGGCCTATTTGAATCAATAAATCAAAGGTTAGCAGGGAATGTATTTGGCAGTGGGCCTGCTGGAATTGGTCCTGGGCTTTTTGAAAGCCATAATCAAATATGCAAAAACAATGGTCCACTTTTCCTCCCGCCTGGCGCACCGCCGCTACCGCCTTCAAGGCGCTCCCACCGGTGGAGATCAAATCTTCGACCACAATCACGGCATCGCCTTTTTTCAATATTCCTTCAATCTGGTTTTGCTTGCCATGGTCTTTAGGAGCGGGCCGGACATAGATCAAGGGAGTGTTCAAGGCATTGGCCAATGAGGTGGCAGGAGGAATTCCGGCGGTGGCGAGGCCGGCGACCGTGTCCACTTGGATGTTCGCCGCCGTGATCAGGGATTGCATTCCCGCAGTCACCAAGGCCCGGTGTTCTGAATTTCCCAGGAGCAGGCGGTTATCGTTGTACATGGGCATTTTGTAGCCCGAGGCCCAGGAGAAGGGATGTTGGGCGTCGATTTTTACCGCGCCAATTTCCAAGGCAATTTCGGCTAGCTGTTCGGAGTAGGACATGATGATATTTTTTTTAAGGTGAAATTAAAATGTTCGATGCAGAAACGATTCCCCACGGGTGCCATCGAAATCTCCCAGGCCGCGTAATTGTATGCTGAACAGAAGCTTGGTTTCCGTCGTTCGTATGTCGTTGTCGAAATTATTTCTGCGGATAAAGTCCAGTATAAATCCCCAACACACGCATGAATTATTAAAAGTGAGCTGGGCATTGTGTTCGAGAATTTCTTCCCGGAACTCATCGAAACGGGTGCTGTATTTTATATTCCAGCCCTTGGGCAAACCCAGCGCCACGGTTCCCAGAATCGAAGTGGACTGGCGATGGACCGCCCGTCTTTCAACAATCAACATCATCCAATCGGTGGGTTTCACACCCACGTCGAAATTAACGGTCTCCAGTACCCCGTCATAAACATTATATTCGGTGTCGAAATTGAGCATCAAATAATCTGTGAATCGGCTGTCCAGGTCAAATCGCAGATTGGTGAGCGGACGCCGGGGGGTCATGGGATTTGCCAGCCGTGTGGTCTCAATAATATCGTAGCCCTGGCTGATCTCGAATTGGGCGATTTGAACGACAGTTCCGTCATTTCCTTTTTTGAGCAGCCTTTGAGTCAGGAAGTAATTGATCTGATGGGTGTAGTTCAAGTCATCGATGGCATCGATCAATATGATTTTAGCCCGGTCGGCTCGATCCATATTGGGGATGTACTGATATTTGATTCGTGGCTCTATGACATGCTTGAAACGGGCGGTACGCGGGTTGCCCGATAAAAAAACTCTGTTGAATTTGGGTCCCTCCAGAGTGGCGTTGAGGTCGATCAATTCTCTGGAAAATCCGCTATGGAAAGTGTTGGTTCCGGTCACCATGTTTTCCCGAATGCCCTTACTGTAATAAGTTCCCCGGACTCCCGCCCGTGGTGTGAATCGCATCCAGTTGCCGAGGTTGATCGGCAGGGACACTTGTGGGTGGATGTCCGCCCGTTGCACCCCCTCAAAATTATCGACTACCGGGTCGGTGTCGAGGTCCACCAGAAAATGAGAATAACTGGTTTCCTGATTAAAAATAAATGAAGTGCCGCCGATGGCGATGGGTTGAGTTTTGTAGGTCACTGTGGGAAGCTGGCCTAATGAGTCGTCCGTGGTCGCTTCCTCGCTTTCCTGATAACGGGCGAGGATATCGAAGGTGCTGTTGGACCAGGTTTTGAAAAAAGACGCATAGGAATCAGAACTCCGGCGGGTTCGGCTTTCGGTCTGATTAGCGAAAGTTTTATTGAAGCTGTCCTCGGAAGTGCCATCGATTTTGGCGTTCAATTTAAAGCCCAGCGGCAAATTCTGATGATGCGTGGCGTCGATTTTCCAAAAAGTGTTGCCCGTCAGATTGTCATCCAAAATGGTGCCATAAAACTGGCCCCAGGTGGTTTTGCTGGTGGCGTAGCGGATTTCAAGGGCACCGCGGGCCCCTCTTTTTTCAATATATTCAACCCCCAGGGTGGCATCCCATTGAGGATTGATGGCCCAGAAATATCGATTGCCCACCGTGACCCCGTCCAGACTACTGACCCCTAAACGGGGAATCAAAAAACCGCTTTTGCGTTTGGTCACCATGGGGAAGTAGCCCAGCGGAATATAAAGGATCGGTATATTTTTGATCTTAAAAATTCCGCCCTTGAAAAGCGCACGGTCCTCGATGATTAGATCGGCTTCCGAGGTTTCGATGGTCCAATCCGGCAGATCACCGGTGCAGGTGGTCAAGGAGACATCTTTGGTCTGGAAATGGCCCTCGGATATTTTGCGCACCTCTTTCCCGGAAACGTAATAAATACCTGCTATCTTGCCTTTAACATCAAACCATCGGCCTTTTTTGGTTTTAAGGTTGAATTGAGCACGCTCCGCACGTAAAACGGTGCCATCTTCCGCGGTCATGATGACGCCACCATGGGCCTCCCCCTGGCCGGTTGCAGTATTGACGATTATTTCCCTGGAGCGAATGGTTCTTTTGCCATAACGGACCAAAACATGGCCCGTGGCTTTCACCAGATTTTTGTTTTGCAATTGAATCATCTGGTCGGCAGAGACAAAAATCGGGTCTGTCCGCTCCTTTGCAGGGGAGGACGAGTTCAAAGCCGGCAGAACCGAAGGCCGCCGTTTTTTCATATCGGGGAGGTCTTCCGCTATAATTGTGGAGGGAAAGCCGGTCCCGAGCAGGAATACGGATAGGACAAACAGCCCAAAATTCTTAACTAACACATTTATCTTCAAGGCTTTGTTTGGCCTCCGCAATGGTAAATATAGAGCCTGTGATACATATCAAGTCCTCTGGTTTGGACAGCCTTTTGGCGGCAAGGACCGCTTGAGAAACTTCATCGACTATTTCAACAGGCTTGGAAAATCCTGCCAGCTGGTCGCGCACAATAGCAGGATCAGCGCTTCTCTCCTGATGGGGCCGGGTCACAATGATATAATCGGCAAATAATGGGATTATTCCAGTGATTTCTGATACTTGTTTGTCTTTCATGATCCCCAGGACCAAAATACAGCGTTTTTTTGGAAAATGACTCTTTAAAGCCTGGGCTAAAGCCCGGAAACCCGCTGGATTGTGGGCGCAATCCAAAATGACCACAGGGCTTCGGGAGATCACTTCCAGACGACCAGGCCAGCGGGCACTCGCCAAGCCGCTACGGATGATTTTTTCAGGAATTTTTGAGGCTAACGCTGGCAGTGCCCGGCAGGCGGCAACCGCCAGCGAGGCGTTTTCCGCTTGATGGGGGCCCAGAAGGGAAATTTTGAGCCCTTCAAAGCTGGAGTTTTCAGATGCATAATCGAATTCCAGAATATCCTCTGGGCAGGATTTTACAGCCACCTGGAAGTCCCGTTCAATACTGACCAATTGGGCCTTGTTTTTCTGGGCCTGTTTTTGGATGACTTCTAAAAGGATTTTATCCTTAACTCCGGACACCACTGTTGTCGGATGCTTGATGATGGCGGCTTTCTCGAAAGCAATATGCTTTAAATCGGAGCCTAATTGATCTTCGTGGTCCCGGGATAGGGAGGTGATGATACAAACTTTGGCTTGGCACAGGTTGGTGGAATCCAGCCGCCCTCCCAGGCCCACTTCAATAATGTTCCAATCAACTTCTTGTTCCGAAAAATACAGAAACGCCATCACCGTGCTGAATTCAAAATAAGTGACGTCAATCTCCAATTGTTCGGCGGCTTGTCGGACACGGGTGATGAGGGGAACCATGGCATCACGCGCGATGGGTTGGCGGTCGATCTGAATGCGTTCTCGAAAGTCCAGTAAATGAGGGGAGGTGTAAAGCCCTGTCCGAAAACCTGCGGCACGAAGAATCGACTCAACAAACGCCGCGGTGGACCCCTTGCCGTTGGTTCCTGCAATGTGGATAGCCGGAACTTTGTGGTGTGGATTACCAAAATGGCCGAGTAGGGCCGAGGTATTGCTCAGGCCAAGTTTGATGCCTCGGCCTGCCAAAGAGAAAAGATAATCCAGACTTTCTTCGTAATCCATTCGTTCCGTTGAAAAATCCGCTATGAATGTCAGCCACCTTTGCCGGGACAATACTATAGGGGAGTGGTTTCAGGAAGAATATATTTTCTCATTTTTAATAGAAAAACGTAGAATATAAATAATTAAAATATTTTAATTTGGATCAGGTGGATTTTTTGAAAATTGGCCGATAAAATGCGCGTCCCATTATTTCAAATTTTAACTGAACCGTGCGGTGTTCCGGAGGCCGGGAAAACCCGGGAGGGTTTGCAACGGGTTTCGGAAATCGACTTGCCATTGGAGGAGGGTTTGCCAGAAAGTTCCTACGCCATAAAAATAGAAGAAGGCGCCATGGTTCCCGTGTTAAAAAAGACCGACATTGCGGTATTCGACTCCCTGGGAGACCCGAATAAAGCAATCAGGAATATATTTATTGTCGGGGTTCAAAATCAGCCGCCTCAGGTTAGAATGGTGGTCAAAAATGAAGCGGGGATGGACCCGGCAAATTTTCTGAAACCTGCCACCGGTTCATCCACATCCTTCATTAACAAGCGTCGAAAAAGTTTTATGACTCCCACTCCGCTCCATATTCCAGAAAGCCGCGTTTCACCCATTCCGGGCTCGGCGCACGAGATGGTTTACCTGAAAAGTATCAGGCCGGAGCGTCTATCGGTGGTTCCTGTAAAAAATGTTCTATGGATGCATCCCTTGATTTATATTCATTCTATTTAATCTTAATGTGAAATGAGGTTTGTTCATGTCGATCTTAAAGGAAGTGCTTCCTAAAATTTATTCATGGTCGGAGTTTAATGAAGAAAGACAATTGAACTTCAATGGTTATTTCGTGATTCACCAGAAGGACGCTGTCATCATTGACCCCCCCCACCTGAGTGGCAAAGGGTTGCGTGACCTGAAGGAATTGGTGGCGCTTAATATTTCAACCCCGATCAAGGCCATCCTGCTGACCAATGTGCATCATGACCGGTCGTCCCAGGAGTTGAAGGAGCTATTTCCCGTCCCTATATACATTAATGAGAAGGACCGAGATCTTCTTGATTCCAAAAGTGACAAGACCTGCAAAGGGGGCGACCAATTATTTGGAGGAATTCGGGTGGTCCATATACCGGATCAGAAATCTCCAGGCGAGTCGGCGTTTTATATCCAAGACCGTAAGATTTTAATTGTCGGAGATGCCTTGATAGGAAAAGTTGAGGGTGAAGTCAATATGTTGCCGCCAGAAAAATTTAAGGATGTCGATAAAGCTAAAGCAGGGTTGAACGTTCTGCGGGAGTTGGATTTTGAATCTCTATTGTTAGGGGACGGTCATTCGATTCTGAAAGACGCTAAAGCCAAGGTGGAAAAATTTCTTGATGCCTGATGTTAAAAACTCAGTCCATGACCAACGCTATTAATTCGCGGTAGGTTTGAACCCCGGTGGCGGCCCAGTCCAGGCTGGGGAAGGAGGGTTCCGCTAAAGAAAAAAACCTCACGAGCTTGATGTACCCTATGCCGTTAACAACCGTCTGGATTTCTTCCTCAGGAATCTGATGGACCGAAGAATAATTTTCTTCGGTCCATTCCCATTCCCATGGGCTGGTGTTTCTCGCCACAAATATCCCCTCACCGCCCGGTTGTTGCCGGTTTTTTAAAAGGCATTTCAGGTAATCCGGTATTCTTGGACCCTTCAACAAAAGTGAAAAAGCCAGATAATGTCCCCACCAGAATAGGGTGCGGTAAGTGAAAAATTCTGTCTTGGAGAAATTTTGAGGAATGTCGAGGGAGAGGAATGGGAAACCTTTATGATTTTCTCCGCGCGCGATCTGCCCCTTGACCAGGTCCGTGCCAGGTGGATAACTCCTGGAATTCTCCGCCAAATGTGCCGCCAGGGACTCTTTCAGTTGAAGCAGGCGGGTCTCCACATTTTTCATGATGGTGGGTTTGTGTAGAAATACATCCACCTCGTTGATCAATTTCAATTCGTTTTGCGACCAAATGGGATCCGTAGAGTTGTCCATTAGAAAAGGTCGGGGCACGGCCCGTGGAAATCAGATGTTTCTGGATTGCAAGTCATCTTTTTGGCGTAACAAAACGTAATGGTGAATGGCATCTTCCGCGTTCGCGTCCATGTCCTTGAGCAGGCAAACGCAGACTCCCTCCGAATCCACTCTTAGGATTTTCAGGCTGGCGGAGATTTCAGTGAATATTTTGGGCAAAAATATCTTCACCTTGAAAACTTCATTGCCTGAGAACCCTTCATTTAGAAAGGCCAGACCGTTGGAACTGATTTCTGTGACCGTTACAGATTTTCCGCCGACATCCAGATTGATGGGTTCTTCGGGATCTGGAACGACGCGAAAGGCCTGCCGCGGATCGTCTGGCACCTTGTGGATCCGTAAAGATTTCTCGTCCTTTTTATTTTTCTTTTTCCAAAACAAATTCCACTCTCCTGTTGGTGGCTTTCCCCATTTCCGTTTGATTGCTGGCGATTGGGAAAATTTCTCCGTAGCCCGTTGCCGTCAACCGTCTGGGATCTATGTTTTTATCAATAAAATATCTGAGAACCGCGGTTGCCCGGGCAGACGACAATTCCCAGTTGGTGGGAAACTGCAAAGTTGAAATAGGTGAATCATCGGTATGGCCCTGAATGCTGATTTTATATCGGGGATATTTGTCAATGATCCTGATTATTTCTGTCAAAACGGCTTTGCTGGTTTCCAATTTTAAGAGAGCTTTCCCCGGTTCAAACAATGTTTGACCCGGTACTCGTACGATAATCTTTGATCTGTCATTGGACACTTCCATGACAGAGCTCATGGTTTCCTGCTCGGCAACGTTCTTGATATCTGCAAGAATGTCATCTGTTTTCATCCCCGTCAATATCTCTATGCTGTCTTTGGACTCCACCGCGTCCAAAAGCTCCAAAAGGCCGATGCTGGCATACTCCTCTCCCATTATAGCCTCTTTAAATTTTTTCATATTGATGGAAGCCAGTGAATAGTAAAGAATAAAAAATGTAAGTAAAAGAGTGGCCATGTCGGCATAGGTGACCATCCATAGTGGAGTTCCTTCATCCCGGACTTCTTCGGTAAAATTGGAAATCTTTTTGCGGCTGTGTTGGGCGCGTCTCAACTTTTTTCCAAGATTGCCTTCGATTTTTTTTACCTCATGCTCCAAATGAACTTTGAATTTTTTCTTTTGCAATTGAATCTTTTTGTCCGCGTCCTCTTTTTCTTCACGGAGTTTTTTAATTTCTTTGGTGATTTCAATGATGACATCGTCCGTTATGATGCTCTCCGACTTTCCTTCGCTGGTCACAATCAGTTGCTCGTACGTATTGATCAGTCGGTCTTTTTCTTTAAGTAGTTTTTTATAATGCTCATCGGATTCCTGAGTGAGGGATTCAATGGAAGCGTTTTTGGTCTTGACCATATCCCTGGGCGTGGGATCATCGCGCAGGCGTCGAATTTCCTTGGCCAGTAAGGATTTTTCCCTGGCCAGACGTTCTTTCTCTTTTTTTTCAGTTACGAGCCGGTGAGTGAGGCTTTGATGCTTTTCCCGAAGTTCCTTGAGCGTTTGCATGACTTGATTCCCCACTTCCATTTCCGGGGATTTTCCCATCAATGGTTCATGGATGATCGGCAGATGTTTGACAGGAGGCTTGCTTGATGGGGTGGGGGGACGGTCGATCGCTATGGATTTCTGATATTTGATCTGCTCCGTTTTTTCGTGTACCTGTTGTTCAAGATCCCCGATCTTTTTGCTGGTCACCGCCATGAGATGCTTGAGTTTGACCTCGTCCCGGGCTTTGTCCGCGTCCAGTTTTTTCAGCTCCGCGTTTTTAATTCTGAGCTGTTCTCTGACTCTTTCTATGCTGTCTTTAGTTGGCATGGCTCATATCCGTCTGAATCCCACCAAAAGAAAAGTATTCGCTGGAATCGTTGCCAGTTCCAGGAATACAAGGCGGTCATCTTTTAGTAACGACCGGCCTCCTCGGTCGCCTCTTTTTAGCCGGGATGTAGGATGAAAGTTTTTCATAAACAAAAACCGGGTTGTTGTCTTCCAATATGGATATCGCTCCTTCAAAAATGATTTCTAGATTGATTACCTCCACCAGCGTTCGATCCTTCAATTTTCCCGCGATTGGAAGGAAAATCAGGGTGGCCAGAAACATGCCATAGAACGTTGTCAGTAGAGCCACGGCCATGGAGGGGCCGATCGTCTCAGGATTCGAAAGTTGGCGCAACATCTGGATCAATCCAATCAGCGTCCCCATCATGCCGAAGGAAGGAGCGTATAAGGCCATTTTTCGGAAGACATCCTGAACTACATAATGCCTTTGCTTCATGGATTCGATTTCTATATTCAGGGTGTCGCGAATCAAATCCTCCTTGGATCCGTCGGCAATTAAATTGCAGGCTTTGCGTAGTAAGTCGTCCTCTATTTCCAAACGGCTTAAAGCGATTAAGCCCTGGCGGCGACTGATGGTACACAATTCGATCATGGTCTCCACCATGTCGTTGGGGTCTAATTTTTTTTCGGAAAATACAAAAAATGCCGCCACGACTGCGGCGATAACATCTTTAAACTGAAATGTGATGAGAGTGGCGGCCAGGGTGCCTCCCAGCACAATCATCATTCCCCGGACATTGATGAAATTTTGAAAATCTCCGCCGAGAAAAATGGCGCCGATGATCAAAGACAAGCCGGATATAATGCCAATCAGGGAAGCTGCGTCCACGTAACCTTTCCTATGCTGTTAGGGGCAAAAGTTCTATTTATTGGATGATATTATAATTTACCATGAAAACCCCGTATTCGCAATAATTTCATTGACTTATAAAAATTTTGAGTCTTTCTGGGAAGACCAAGGTTGCCATCAAAGAAAGGATTTCATTGGCCTTCAGAGCCGACCGTCTGAGAATATTCTTTTGCGGAAAGCGTGAGAAAGATTTGAGGGATTGTTTGGTGAGAGAAAAAAACTCAATCCCATTAATTTTACGGCAGGTTTAAACCTTTGCGGTGGGAATCAGAAACTTTTTGATGACTTCCTCATGCGGCAGTGCGGGACTAAACAAGTAGCCCTGCATAATATTACAGCCGAGCGAAGTCAAGAAATCCTTGGCCTCAACCGTTTCCACCCCCTCGGCAATGGTTTTCATTTTGAGGGAGTGGGCTAGAGAAATGATGGTTTGAACGATTGCCTGGTTGGCCTCCTGATCCAAATCTTTCACGAACGATTGATCAATTTTCAGATGATCAACAGGCATGTTCTTTAAATAAGTGAGTGAAGAATAGCCCGTGCCAAAGTCGTCAATAGATAATTTGACTCCCAATTCTTTCAAGGCCTTCAGCTTGGAGATCGCCTCGCTGGAATGTTCCATGAGGATGGTTTCGGTGAACTCCAATTCTAGGCAATCCGGCGAAACGGAGTATCTTTCCAGGGTGTCGCTAATAAACTGAACTAAATTTGATTGGTTGAACTGGTGCCCGGAAATATTGACCGCCACACTGCCAACGTTTAGGTTGTTGGATTTCCAAAAACTTAATTGGGCGCAAGCGGTTTTTATGACCCATTCGCCAATGCGTAATATAAAACGATTCTCTTCAGCAATAGGAATGAAATCGCAGGGCGGAATCCAACCCTTGTCAGGATGTTTCCAACGAATGAGCGCTTCCAAGCCGACTAAATTTTCAGTCTGGCATTCGATTTTCGGTTGGTAATAGAGAAAAAATTCCTCCTGATCGAGGGCCTTGCGAAGGTCACTTTCGATGCTCATTTGCCGGGTGGCTAATTCCAAAAAAGCGGGATTGTAAAACTCGAAATTGTTACTGCCCGCCTGTTTTGCTCTGAACATGGCGGCATCGGCATTTTTGATGAGCGTGTTTG
>SMVS01000085.1 GCA_004357435.1 Nitrospina sp.
AACGATAGGGCAGGTCCTGGATTCAATCGACTCTTTAACGCCTCCTGTTAACGCAGCGAACGTGACCGCCACCCTCAACAGCCAGGGCAACGGGTTTCGAGTGGTATCCAATGATCCCAACACCGTAGCGGTGGTTCAGAATGTCGGAACCGGGGACACAGCATCCATTTTAGGTATTGGCGGCGGAGGAAATCTCTTTCTTGTTCTGGAGAGTTTAGAGGCGGCCCTCCTGGCAGATGACACGAGCGCAATCTCTGGATTGCTGGATGCTTTGAGTTCCTCCGGGGAACACATCAGCGATACCCGCGCAATTTTTGGAGTGGCATCCAATAGAATGGACAAGGTGGATGCGATTCATGATGATTCGGTGGTGGCTCTGACAGAACAACTATCGGCGGTGGAAGATTCGGATATCATTCAAGACGCTTCGGATATCGCGGCTCTGGAGTTGGCATTCGAAGCCACTTTGAACGTTTCAGCTCGCGTCCTGCAAACGAGCATTCTGGATTTTCTGCGGCGGTAAGATAGGGCGCGTTATCTGGTTTTTACCTGAGTTTTTTAAAAAAGTTCTTGTTCCGATGAGGAATTTGTTGGGCCGGGAAGTTCGATCACGAAGGTTGCACCTTTTCCATATTCGCTTTCCACTTCAATCGTTCCTAAATGTTTTTCAATGATGGTGTAGCAAATAGACAACCCCAACCCGGTGCCTTTGTCCTCAGGTTTGGTTGTAAAGAAGGGATCGAACAATTTCATCATATCCGATTTTTTGATTCCGGTCCCGGTATCGGCAATTTTTATCCTCAAAAATATCTCCTGGTGAACTTCAATTTTTTCAGGTTCCTTTTCCGCGTCCGTTTTTCTCCGATTGCGTATTTCCTCTTTGTAAATTTTTTCAGTAGTGACAGTAAGAACTCCACCACATTCCATGGCATAGCGAGCGTTGTTGACAAGATTTAGAAATACCTGACGCATACGATTGGCATCAATTTCTATTCGAGGCAGATCCAGATCAAATTTTTTCACCACTTGGATGTTGTCGAGGAACATCTCTTTTTCCATGATGGACAGGACCGATTCCAGCTCTTCGTTGATGTCCGAGTGTTTGAGCTCCATATCTTCTTTGCGGGAGAATTTTAGGAGCCCACCCACAATTTTTTCAATTCGATCAATTTCTTCCGTAATGGAATAAAGATCTTCACCCAAGTTTTCGTCCGATTCCCGCTCCATTTTAAGTGCCTGCACATGGCCTGATATTATATTGAGTGGATTGAGAATTTCGTGGCAGACTCCCGCCGCCAAGCGTCCAATGCTCGCCAGTTTTTCAGATCTTAAGAGATGGTCTTGAGCCTCTCTAAGTTTTTGCAGAGATTTTTGAAGCTCCTCGTTGGTGGCCTGGATATCTTCATTGGACTTCTTCAACCGGGTTTCGGCGAATTCACGGCGATCCTCTTCTTTCCGCAACTGAATGGCAAATCGAATGGATTGAATCAGGGTCTCTGAGGTGAGATTACTCTTAGTGCGGAAATCGGTAGCGCCACTTTTCATGGCTTCAACCGCAATTTCCTGGTCATTCTGGCCGGTCAGAAATATAACAGGAGTTTCGACACCCATTTTTCGAACTTTCCGAAGCAGATCAATGCCGTCCATCTCTCCCAAACGATAATCAAAAAGACAGATGTCAAAAGATTCTGACTCAAGAACTTTGAGGGCGGTTTTGGGATTGAGAACGTGCTTTATTACGGGGCGAGGCTCGACCTCGCTATCGGCCATTATGTCCTTGATAAAAAATGCGTCATCCTCATCATCTTCAACCAATAGAATTTTCAGGCCTTGCTTATCCATGGCGTGTGGAGGCAGAGTTAAGCGGGAAGTTTCGCTACATTGAACCAATAATGGGACAGTACTTTAATCACGTCCACAAAATCACTAAAACGAACGGGTTTTTGAATGAAAGAATTAACTCCCAAATCGTAGGCGTGCGAGACGTCGATATCCGCTTTTGAAGTGGTGAGGACAATTATAGGAATTTGACGCAGTACGGAATTTTTTTTAATATCCTCCAAAACTTCACGACCGTCTTTTCGTGGCATGTTTAAATCCAAAAGGATGAGCCGGGGTTTTAGCGGATTTTTCCCTCCTTCTACGACCGAAGATGATTTGGTGATGGAGTTGAGATAATCCATCAACTCTTCACCATTTTTTTACCCATTTAATCTGGGATTCAATGCCAGCCTCTTTCAACGCTTCCATGGTCAACAAGTAGTCATCTTCATCATCTTCGGCAATTACAATTTGAAATCCTTTGGTATCGACTGACAAAGAAGTGTTCCTGAACCAAGTTTTAAAAACCTCACAATTTAAACCCCCTTATTATATTAAATCCGAAATTTTGAAAAAGATAATCATTTATAAGGAATAATGTTCTTCTTGGGAGGCCAAAACCGGCAAATTAAAAAATACAAGCCCATTCAGGAATATAATTTTGTATTTTTTGTTGAATTGGGGCCGCATCCCCGGCAGTTTAAAATGAATGGCTTACGCTGGATCAAGGAGGGTCGTGGCCTGTTCCGGATAATTTACTTATTTAAATTGAAACGGAAGCAATCCACCGTATGATCGTTGACCAATCCGGCGGCCTGCATAAAGGCGTAGCAAATAGTGGGGCCCACGAATTTAAACCCGCGTTTTTTTAAATCCACGCTCATGGCAACACTTTGCGGAGTGGTGGCGGGCAGATCGGAAAGTTTTTTCCAGCGATTTTTGATGGGCCGGCCCCCGACAAACGACCAGATGTATTTACTGAATGACCCCTGTTTCTGCTGGACCGCAAGGTATGCCTGCGCGTTTTGTCGGACCGAATACACCTTGAGACGGTTGCGGATGATTCCCGGATCTTTCAAGATGGCATTCAACCGCCGGTCAGGTAGTTTGGCAAGTGTGACGGCATCAAAATTTTCAAACACCTGCCGATAATTTTCCCGGCGATTGAGGATCGTTTCCCAGGACAACCCGGCCTGCGCCCCTTCCAGAATGAGCAGTTCGAATAACTTTTGATCGTTCTTGAGCGGCCATCCCCATTCCTTGTCGTGGTACGCAATGTACAATGGATTTTTCGGATTGGCCCATTCACAGCGTTTTTTCATATCAATTAATACTTCACGAAAAATATGCGACCCCTTTGGGAATCTCTTTTCGTTCAACCCCGATGCAAGGAGTCTTTTAAAGAAGTGAGGCGGTGCTTCCAGGAAACCACCCAGGGTTCCTCCATACGATTCAACATTTCTTCGGCCCGTTGCAGGTATTGGTGAGCCCGCTCCGAGTTCCCCAACTGGGAATAGGTTTCCGCCAGATCGACCAGCACCCGGGCTTCCTCGTTCCGGTTTTCCAGGCGTTTGGAAGTTTCCCACGCCTGTTCTAAAAATGAGGCGGTTTGACTCATTTCTCCCAGCTTTTGGTAATTAAGACCGATCCCTACCAGCAATTCCAACTCCTTGTCACCGTTTTCCAATTCCTGGTAAAGGGCCAGCGCTTTTGAATAACAGGCGATCGCCTTGGAAATTTTATTCTGTTTGACGTAAACAAAACCGAGCCCGTTAAAAGCGCTCCCTATGAAAGGGCGGAACCCCATGGCATCCGCCCGAGCCAGCTGTTCCTCGTAATAATTTTTGGCGCGGCCCATATTTCCGGAGATCGCAAACGCATCCCCCAGGCTGGCCAACAACGCGCATTCCTCCTCGGCCCCTTTAAGTTCGCGGACGATCTCCAGCTGTTCCTGAAAATATTGGATCGCCGTTTGAGTTTGTTTCAGTTGCGAGAAAGCCAGTGCCAATGCGGACAACGCATTTTTTTCACCGACACGATCCCCGGCGCGGCGGGCTTTTTCCAAATTGAATTTTTCCGACTCCACCACGCGGCGCAACTGATGAGCACCCGAAAACTCCAGCCCCAGTTTATGGGAGGGGTTGCTTTCGGTCAGATCGGGAAAATCTATGGTTTGAGTTAATCTTTCCTCCGTGTCCCTTTTAAAATCCAATTCCTCTTGAATGTCCTCAAGCAACTCGTGCAAGTCTTCGAACCAGAGTGCGCTTCGCAACCGGTAGGTTTTGCAATCCAACAACCGTTTTAAGGCCCCCGGCAGGTTTTCTTTAGCGGGGAGCCTGGCGTCATCAATCAGTAAAGAGATAATTGTTAGATCGAAATTGGTGGCCAAAACGATTTCAGCCCGAATACGCTCCTTCAAAAGCGAATTGTTGACCGGCAAACCGGAAGCTGTGGCCGAAGTCCCCGAATTGTTGACCACCACAATCAACACATCACAGCGCGCAAGGCGCTCCCGGATTTTTCCCGGAGCAAACGGCTCCGTATCCCGGCCCCAAATGCACTCCGCCTCCAGGAACGATTCGCATTCACCCGCTATTTGTTGCACCAGCGGTGCAGAATCTTCGGACCATAAACTAAAATAAAGAGTTGGCATAATCTGATGTCAGCCATTGCGGGGCATAAAATTAAACTTCGCTCCATTGTCTCAAAGTTTATCGTAAGCTTTATACTAAAAAGCTCCAGCTAAGTTGAGGTTTTTTAAATGGGTGGAGGCGGGGGTGGGGTGCCTCTCAGGCAAATGGAACGCCCACAGGCAACATACACTTACAGCTTCAGCTTATTGCCCCTACGGCGAGCCCCTTTCCGGAGGAGGTAGAGGGCTGTGCTTTTGGAGTCATGCCTGTTGAGAGCCAGCTAAAGTGTGACCCCATTTGCTTCGGGCTAAGCCCGGTGGTGGAGCTGATAGGAAAATGTTCGAATCCTAACCAGAAGATATTGCCCGTCGCGAGCAAGCTCCCCCCATGGGTAGTGGTGGAGGCGGGGGGAATTGAACCCCCGTCCGAAAGTTTTTGACGTAAGGCGTCTACATGCTTATCCCGCGCTTTGGGTCTCGTCTGGGCTACTCCCGCGGGCAGGATTGCACCCAGACCAGCCTCTCCCACACCTCGTACCCCCGAGACACTGGGCACAAAGCTCGTTTGCTAAAATGACGTTCTTCTAAACCTCACAAACGAAAGTCTAGGGAACGGTAACCAGGTAAAACGAGTTTACGCGGCTACAGCTACTTCATAATCATTGGCGATTATGTATGGTGCCGTTTTTTTACGGGCCAACGGCATCCCGTGCATGCAACCTTGGTCTCTACACTCCCGTCGAATCCAGATCGCCCCCCATTCGAAAGGTTGGATAGTTCCATATCTAATATAACATCCGCCACCGCCCTTTGCCAGCAGTCCACCTCAAGAAACCCATCTCAATGAAGGCAATAACTTGTTATATTCCAAAGGGTTTAGATGTTTTTATTCAGTGTTATAATTTATAATTCTTTGGCTGAGAATTGAGATTTCGGGAAGATTCCCTTATAGTGTGGCGAAAATTTTTAAAAGTTTGACTGCCATTACGGCCTCAGCGGCATTTCATCAACGGGGAGAAAGCAATGAAATTTTGGCTGGGAGTGTGGGTGGCGTTGCTGACGTTCCCGGTTACCGGGTGGGCGGCATCCCAATTTTATTGTCCGGACTACCAGTCGCAAAGAGTTCACTGGGTCACCCATTCCGCGCAGATGAAATCTGTTGAGGCGGCGTACAGCGTGACCGGGATCCCCGTTTTAAGCACGAATCCGAAGGCTCTGGAGAAAATGGGCGTGAGTCCGCTCGCCCAAAAATTTGCCTATTATTATGAATGTTCCCGCCACGTTCTGGGGCACGTGGTGAGCCCCCCGGAGAGTGTTGACCAATGGAACGAACAGGTCAGCCAAGCCAATTGCTGGGCGGCCAACCGGTTTTACTATTATGAGGAATCAGGCGTGGACCAGTTGAGGCGGATTGAGGCAGAAATCAATGCCCTGCCGCGAACGAAGTGGGTCTTTTTCCCCGGCCCGGTCCGCGAGGTGCATTTCAAAGAAAACTGTTACTTCCGTTGAACCCCACACCCGCGCTTGCCTTAGAGTTCATCGTGGCGGCTGGGGGCGCACAGCTAATGATTCAATCTTCAACCGTCGCTGGCCGGCACCGAAGGAAACAGGATTTTAGAATGCAGGGCCCGGAATTTAGCTAAGTGGTAATGGACCAGATCCAGTCTGGCGTCCTCTGAAAACTCGTCAGAAAATCCCGAGACCAAATTTTTGTAGCATTCCAGCGCATCCACATACGCATTGAATATCTGATGCCCCGGCGTATTAAGAACCTCAACGATGTAATCCTGATCGGTTTGATCCCATTGCCAGACGCGCACCAGAAAATAATTGTCGGGATCGATGGCATCGGGGAAAGCCCATCCGATCTGTTTTCTGGCTTCATTCAAACTTTGGGCCGTGCCGACGGCTCCGGCATAATGATATTTATACATGGCGACCTCCTTTCTCAAAACAGCCAAAACTT
>SMVS01000086.1 GCA_004357435.1 Nitrospina sp.
AACCTGGAACGGCCCCGGCCCATGAACCGTCTCCTGCACGGCGATGTGGGAAGCGGTAAAACCATCGTCGCCCTGACCGCCCTGTTGACCGCCATTGACAACGGCTATCAGGCGGCCCTCATGGCGCCCACCGAGCTTTTGGCGGAACAGCATTTCCTGAACATCCAGCCCTACTGCGAAGCGCTGGGGCTTCGCCTGGAACTGCTAGTGTCCAACCTCAAAGACAAAAATAAAATCATTGAAGACCTGGCGAGTGGCAATATTTCTCTGGTGGTGGGCACCCACGCTCTCATTCAAAAGAACGTGCAATTTAAAAATCTTGGCCTGGCGGTGATCGACGAACAACACCGCTTTGGGGTTCTGCAACGCGACGCCATCGGCAAAAAAGGCCAGGCTCCGCACCTGTTGGTCATGACCGCCACCCCCATCCCCCGGTCGCTGGCCATGACCCTTTATGGCGACATGGACATTTCCATCCTCGACGAAATGCCGCCGGGCCGACAGGCGATTCGTACCGAGCGGGTGGACGCCGGGAAACGCGACCGCGCCTACGACTTCCTCAATAAGGCCTTGGACCAGGGCCGGCAGGCGTATGTGGTCTGCCCCCTCATCGAAGAATCGGAAACCCTCGACTTAAAAACCGCCGAAAGCGTCGTGGAAGATTTAAAGAACCGGTTCCCAAAACATAAAGTGCAGTTGATTCATGGCCGACTCAAAAAAGAGGAACGCCAAACCCTGATGGCGGATTTCAAAAAAGGCGGGATCGATATTCTGGTGGCCACAACGGTGATCGAAGTGGGCATCGACATTCCCAACGCCACACTCATGGTGGTGGAACACGCCGAGCGGTTCGGCCTGGCGCAACTGCATCAACTGCGCGGACGGGTCGGGCGGGGCGTCCACGCCTCGCACTGCCTGCTGATCGCCTATCCACCCGTTTCCGAGTCCGGCCAGGCCCGCCTGCAGGCCATGGTCGAGTCCAATGACGGCTTTGTCATCGCCGAAGAGGATTTGAAAATCCGCGGCCCCGGCGATTTCATGGGCACCCGCCAGTCCGGCTTGCCCGATCTGAAAGCCGCCGACTTGATCCGTGACATCAAAATCATCGAAATCACCCGCAAGGAAGCCTTCGCCCTGATCGACCGCGACCCCCACCTCGAACACCCCGACCACCACCAACTGAAAGCGGCACTGCAACATAAGCTGGGCGACCGCCTCGATTTGGCCGACATCCTTTAACCGGCCCAAGTTGCACTTGGAAGCAAGATTCTTCGCTAAAGCTCAGAATGACACCCTTAAAAAAACGTTAACCATGTCATGCTGAACGGAGTAAAGCATCTATGTTTTATTGGCGATTCAATCCCCCTTCGACAAGCTCAGAATGACAGTTGAATCCATCCGTGTTTATCTGTGTCCATCTGTGGTCAATTGAATTTCTCTGAGTCTAGCGGTATATGTGATATCCCCTTCATTAGCTTCATGCCCCGAAGGGGTACGGGTCGGCTCTTTGCTGGCGGACGTGACCCGGTGGGCACGGGAGTGGTATACTGTGATTTCTAAAATCAATTTTAAAGGTAATTTTATGATCCTGAAATTGACCCAGGCCGATAAAATTCTGGTCGCCGTGCTACTGGCCTTCAACCTGTTCTTGTTTTCAAAAGTGGGTTATAGCACTGACCAAGGAAACTGGGTGGTGATCGAAGTGGATCAAAAGGAAGTGGCGCGGCTGGCACTGGCCGAAAACCAGATCGTGCACGTCACCGGTCCGCTGGGCGAAACGGAAGTCGAAGTGAAAGACGGTCAGGCGCGCATCCGGCGCTCGCCCTGCAATAAAAAACTGTGCATCAAATCAGGATTCATCCGGTACGCTGACCGCATCTCCGCCTGCCTGCCCAACCGCGTCGTGGTGCGCATCCAGAGCCAGAGCCATCGCGGCATCGACGCCATACTCAGTTGATCATGGCCCGCCCCGCAGGCCAGTGGGTCCTCATCGCCATTTATTTTTTTCTGATGACGGGGCCGGCACATACGGCTTCGCAATGGAACCGGCCCAGCCACCATCAGTTGACAGTCACGCTCGATCCTTTAACCCGATCGGCGAAAATCCAGGACATTCTGACCCTGCACCCCAACATCAAGGGAAAAGCGTCGCTGACTTTTCTCCTGCACGACTCTTATCAGATTGATGAAATCGAAATCCCGCACCAGGGCAATTGGAAAGTTGAAACCAAGCGCGATCAAAACCTGAAACGCATCACCATTTTCAAACCTGAGGGACAAGCCTGGCCGGAATTTCTGGAGATCCGGTTCCGCTACCATGGTTTCTACTTCGACCCCTTGCGTTCCGGCAACGAGGAGGCGTCAAAAGACACCGCCGTATTTCTATCGCGAGCCAGTTATTTTTACCCGGTGAGTGATTTGGATGATGAACTGCTGACATTTTCACTGGCGGTGACCACCCCGCCGGAGTGGAAAGTGGTGAGCCAGGGCAAACGCATCCGCGAAACCACTATCAACGGCCCGCGCCACACTTTCTGGCAATGCGACGATCCCATGGAGGAAATTTTTTTGGTCGCCGACCGGTTTCACGAGACCACCGCCCAGCATGAAGACGTGCGCCTCTATGTTTTTCTGCGGAGCGACGACACGGAACTGGCGGACCGCTATTTAAAAGCGGCGCGTTCCTACATTGCCTTTTACGAAAAACTGCTGGGCGCGTACCCGTTCGTCAAATTCGCCATGGTGGAAAACTCCCTGCAAACCGGTTACGGCATGCCGTCCTTCACCCTGCTCGGATCACGCCTGATCCGCTTTCCGTTCATCCTCAAAACCTCATACCCCCACGAAATTCTGCACAACTGGTGGGGCAACAGCGTTTACGTCGATCCCAAAAGCGGCAACTGGTCGGAGGGGCTCACCTCTTATTTGTCCGATCATCTGTTTCCGGAGCTGGCCGGCCAAGGCGACCGCTACCGGTTTCAGCTGTTGATGAACACCCTCAACTATGTGAATGCTGAAAACGATTTTCCCCTGGAAAAATTCCAAGGGCGCGCGGACCGGGCGTCGCAGGCTATCGGCTACGGAAAAATGGTCATGGTCCTGCAGATGCTGAGACTGGAGGTCGGTGATAAAGCCTTCCTGCACGCCTTGGGCGATTTTTATTTTACCCAAAGATTTCGGCGCGCCGGATTCCGCGAACTGCGCGCTCATTTTGAAAGCGCCGCCGGTAAAAGCCTGGAACCGTTTTTCCGGCAATGGATAAAACTCAAAGGCGCGCCGCAGTTGGAACTGGCTGACGCGGTTTACGAAGAATTCGCCGGCGAGTACCGGGTTAGTCTGGACATCCTGCAAAAACAGGGACGCCCCCTGTTCCAACTCACCCTGCCGGTCGCCGTTTGGGTCGAAGGCCAAAAAAACCCGCACATTGAAAATCTTGCGCTGGCGCAAAAAGACCGGCAAACCCTGCGCTTGTTCGTGACCGAAAAACCACGCGCCGTCCTGCTCGATCCTTACCACGACATATTCCGCAAACTGGACCGGCGCGAAGTGCCCGCCAGCATCGGCCAGACCTACGGCGCGAAATCGGCGCGCGCCATTCTGCCGGAAGACGACGCCTTGCAATCCGGCTACGCGAAGTTTGCACACGCATTGGGAGCCGAACCGGTCAGCGCAACCAAGACCCCGGCCTCAGAAGGTGCCTTATGGGTCTTCGGCAGGAACAATCGCATGGCCACCACTTTAAAAAACGCACTCGAAAATTATGGGGTGGTCTTTGAGGACGACGAAATCCGTATCGATGAGAAATCGTTTCCGTGGCAAGACCACAGTTTCGTTTTTACTGTGCCGCAGGCGGACCATCCGGAGCATTCAGCGACCTGGGTGATCGCTGGCTCGACGGAGAGTCTAGCCGGACTGCAACGCAAATTGCCGCATTACAGCAAGTATGGAGCGCTGGTCTTCAAGGGCACAGCGCCCGACAACCAGTTCAAAAGCACCTGGCCCGCACAACGGACCGGACTGTTGAAAATTTTCGCGCCCGGCGACACTTTTCTGCCATCCCTGCCGCCCCGCCCGCCGCTGGTCAATTTCAAACCGGAATTTTAAATTTTCAACGCCAGCGAATACTACCTTTGCATAACTTGAAAACTTTAAAACGACACCAACGTTCCAGAGGCGATCAATGTGCCCCCCCTTCTTGAAAAGTTGGTTGCCTGAGGCCAAAGAACTTCAACTGTAGCGAATGCGGTTGAGGACAGCCAGCACTTCCTGTTGGCGGGGCAGGGTCAACAGACCGTTATTGTAGGGCACCAGCGGACCGAATCCTGTTTGCTTCATCTCAGCGAAAATTATTTTCAATCCGGCCAGATTGGAAACCGCGCCCGCCTCCAACTCCATTTTCAGCCGTTTCAAAATCCAGCCGATCATTTCCAGCTGGCCTGCTTCCGCCAATTGCTCGATGGCGCGCGTGTTCACTTCGGTGGTGCCGAAGATGAGGGCATCCACCCCGCGGGTTTGGATCACGCAATCCTTGCGGTTCCGCCGAAACGACAGCGCGCGGGGGTCGATGCGCCGCGGTTGAAGGGCCGGGAACCCAAAGCGAATTTCCTGTTGCCGGCCGGTGGGTTGCGCCGCGGCAATGCTTTTGGCTTTAGCCGTCACCCACTGCGGCTGAAACTCGTGCATGGCGATCACCTCCCGCGCCGGCTCGAAATAATCGCCACTGCCGCCCATGACCAGCAGACTGCTGACGCCGAACTTTTCATAAATTTCCTGAATCCGGTCGAGCAACGGCGTGATCGGCTCGTGGTCGCTCTGCACCAGGGCCTGCATCCGGGAATCGCGAATCATGAAATTGCTGGCGCAGGTGTCCTCGTCCATCAGCAACAGTTCGGTCCCGGCTTCAAGAGCTTCGATGATATTGACCGCCTGCGACGTCGAGCCGCTGGCGGACAGGGTGGAAAAATTCCGGGTCGAGGCGATGCCGGGCAACGCGTCCATGAACGCCGAGATATCGACCTCGCGCACCGCGCGCCCGTCCTCCGCCCGAATTTTAACGGCGGAGTTTAAAGTGGCGATCGTTTCGCGGCCATCTCCCGGAATGTGCGGGTCGACGGCAGACTGAATGGCTTTCAGCAAAGTGCTCTTGCCATGAAACCCGCCGCCGACCACGAGGGTGATGCCCTGGGGAAGGGCCAAGCCGCGCACGGACCCCCGGTGCGGCAAATCGACCGTCGCGCAATAATCTTCAGGGGCGCGGAACGCGATGGCGTGCTTTTTCATCGGCTGGTCGCTGATGCCGGACCGGCGGGGCAGAATCGAACCGTCCGCCACAAACGCCGTCCACTGGTGACTGCGCAGATGATCCTGCAGGGCGGCATAGTCTTCCAAAGTCTGCCAGTGCCGGTTCAGGTCATTCAGGTTGAATGATTCCGCCAGCAAAGATTCGTGCCAGATGCGCGGCAGGTGTTCGGCAAATAGTTGCAGGCATTGCCGGCCCAGGACCTTGCGCCCGTCCGCCGGCAGACCCACGAAGTGAATCAGTTCCACCTGGCCATCGGCCACCGCCACGGCACTGCGTTTCAATATTTTCTGGCCGGGGGTGAGGGCGGTGATGACGCCGCTCTTGCCGGACCCGGACGGTTTAAAATTCATCCGGCCCACCGCGGTATGAAACGCGCGCAGGAGGAAATCTTCCAGAGCCAGCCGCTTGAGCGGTGTGTCGTGGCAGTCAGGCGGCAGTCCGCTGTCCTTCAGGGAAACCGTCACCGCCAGCCGGGTCGGCCACGCGAACGGGTCGCCCTGCACGTGCTCGAATTTCAATTCAAATGGGGAGTAATCCCAAACCGTTTCTTCCAGGAATTTGTAAGCCTTGTACCCCCGGCCATCTACGGACTGAATGCGTTGACTCAATTCATTTGGAATTTTAGCGGAGGCGGGCACGGGCTACAGATGTTGGGCGGAATAATGGCCAGCAAACCCTTCCGCCGAGATGCCGACGGGAAGATACTTGCGGGCGATTTCAGCAACGTGGTCGCGATAGTTCAAGGTGGTGGATTCCGCCAGCGCTTCCGCCATGGCCGACGGCAAACCGGTTTTTAAGGTGCGGGAGCCGTCGTGGGTGCCGTCGCCCAAAATGAAATGGTCGATCACCAGCGCGCGGATGCCGGTCGCGGCCAGGCGTTTGAAAAACGCATCCGCATCCCTGAGTGGGTACAGCGGCGACAGGCAGGCCACGGTCAGGATGCCGGCGTCGGTCAGGTCATGCAACAACTGGATTCGGTCA
>SMVS01000087.1 GCA_004357435.1 Nitrospina sp.
ATCCCGCTGGCAAATGAAAGATGAAAGTGACGCGATAAATAAGTATTCTAGTAGCATGATAAAGATTCCGCATCAATGGCTTAAAATTTTACCTCTGCTAGCTTTGGTGTTTCTTATGGTTTCCCTGATGGGAGACCAGAGGTCTACCCCAACGCCAGCTCAGAAATCCGTACGCTCTGCCACCGATTCCCATTCGGGTCACAATCATAAAGCCGACGCCGCGTCGACCCCGGCGGAAGGCTCAAAGGGAATGGACCACCGTGCCGAAGGCTCCCAGGGGATGGAGCGCAATGCCGAAGGCTCGCAGGGAATGGAACCCGACCCGGTGAAACAAAGGCGCATGGGCATTCACCATTTTAACGAAGGCAACCGGTTTTTGGGGCAGGGGCAATACGATCAGGCGATCCACAATTATGAAATGGCCTTGAATCACGACCCCGATATTCATGAAGTTTACATCAATCTCAGTACCGTTTACCTCAAGCTGAAAGACTACCAGCGGGCGTCTCAAACGCTGGCAACCCTGCGCACTAAAAAGCCGGACCTGCCTTCCCTGCATTACAACCTCGCCTGTTACTACTCCCTGACTCAGCAGACGGACCTCAGCCTTGAAGCTCTCAAGAAGGCTCTCGATTTAGGTTACTCACGGATAGAGGACATCAAGACCGATCCCGACCTGACCCAGGTTCGGCAAACTCCAGGCTATCGGGAATGGTCGAAAACCTTTTAGTGGGACGGGGTTATTTGCCAGAAGAGGGAATCAAACCGACCTTGCCCTTATTAATTCCAAGGCCCTGCTGGCCTGCCAGAAGCAAGTGAAGGTCGTTGCCAATCAGGTCTTTGCGCCAACCCTGGAACAGCGGATGCTCCCGGAACGCATCCTTCAATTCATGAGCTTTAACGAAGGAATGAATCTGCTTGCGGTCGGCCAGCAGGTGGGGTTCCACTTTCAATTCCTGAGACCGGATTTGAACGTAGGCGGCCAAAAATTCTTCCACACCGCGGCCGGTCGAATAGTTGTTGGATTCGGGAATGACCGGGTATTCGCTTTCGGGCACCTGCAATCCTTTGGCAACCAAACTGAGTATCTGTTTGCCATTTTGTGACAGCTCGCGGGAGTGGACTCCCCGAATATCTCCCAACTGCTTCAGGTCCTTCGGTGCCATCCGGGCTATTTCAAGCATGGGTTCGTCCCGGAGAATGGATTTCGCCAGACAATCGCGTTGCACCGCCTGCTCCAACCGCCATCCTGCAATTTCACGCAACACCGCCAGGTTTTTAGGCTTGAGGGAACGAAAGCTTTTTACTTTCAGGAACTGGTATTGGGGGTCGGGCAGGGCAAAATTTTTCTCATCGAACAGGGTCAACAATTCCTGCTGAACCCATTCCAAGCGGCCCTTGCTCTTCAATTGTTTGACCAGCTTTTCATAAACCGGCATCAAATAGCGGACATCGTTGATCGCGTACTCAATCTGACTATCGCGGAGCGGTCGACGGCACCAGTCCGTATAAGTTTCACTTTTGGAAATTGTTTTGCCCGTCACCTTGTAAACAGCTTTGGCAAAAGAAATCTGGGCGCCCCAGCCGACCATAGCGGCGGCCACTTGCGTGTCAAACAGGGGTTGCACCACTTCCCCGCACAGTTTGTAGATGATCTCCAGATCCTGTTTGCCAGCATGAAACACTTTGATTTTGTCTGGCTGACGAAACAGGTCTAACAGCGGGGTCAGGTCTTTTATGGCGATGGGGTCCACGGCGGCGGCTAGGCCGTTACCGGCCACCTGAATCAAACCCAAACGGTGAAAATAGGTTTTCTCACGAACGAACTCAGTGTCGATCGCCAGGGTGTCACAATCCTGGAGCTGGTCTACCAGCTTGGCAAGCTCTTCATCAGTGGTTAAATACATGTCTGATCTGGAAGTGATTCATTGAAAATTATACTCTCTTGGGAGCAACCGACAGGACCGTTGACAACCCGGCGCCAACTCGCCACCCAAAATTAGAAAGGACGATCATACTACAAAGGCAGGATTATGAAAGTACCAAGACCGCCTGCTGGTACTTTTTATTGAGGAGATCCTTCATTTCAAAGGATATTCGGACCTTTGGCGGGGGAGCTTTTCGGGACAAGGCCTTTAAAGTCCAACTCGTCATCGTCCTGCCCCAACTTTCCACAAAATTCTTTTCCCTCATTTTTAGCTTTCCAAAACTTTCTACTTAAGGATTTGGAAGATATAACCTTTTTTATCTGACCTTCCTTATCCAAAACTTTGACCTCATAAAACATATTGGCCTCCTCAAAAATTGGAGTGATGCATGAGATGCAATAAGTCTGGGAAATTCAAACAAGCTTTTATAAATTCATAAAAAACAACCGGTTGATTAACGTTTACAATGCATGCCAAGTAAAATTAAAACTCTGCGGCCCATTTGTCAAGATAATTAACACTAAAAATTCAAATAGTTAACCCCTGTCTTCCCATTTTTTTCACCGGCCAACATCCTGCCTTCTAACCCGAGAGTCCTCTCCATAAATAAACTAAAATTGGGAAACTTCTCCACGGCGCCCTTATCCTAATGAATTGATTAGATAAAGTTTTGCAACCTGAAAGTGATAAAAACTGCCTGCCGTGGCCTGCGGGTTTTGCGTTGACATTTTCCAGGGAATCCCCTAAGTTGAATACCAAGGCCGTCTGGCCCGCAACAAGGTAGGCCCCATGAGTAGCATGCAAACATTTCAGCAATTACTGGGGAGAAGATGAGATTATTGGGAATCGACTCATCTCAGCCCAGTGGTAGTGCCGCCCTCCTGGAAAATCAGTCTATCCTTTCTCAAAAAATCAATCCCAACCCGGAATCCCGCGCCAATCCTGCGCTGGCTTTGGTCGATGCGGTGTTGTCTGACGCCGCGGTTGAGTTGAAAGCTTTGGACGGTTTCGCGATCACCACCGGCCCGGGGTCGTTCACCGGGTTGCGTGTCGGGATCAGCTTGATCAAAGGATTTGTGCTGTCGCTGGAAAAACCTTTTATTGGAATCAGCACTCTGGAAGCGCTGGCCGCCACGGTGTCTCCGGACGCTCCTGGCGTGATTTGTCCCGTATTGGATGCCCGCAAAAAAGAAATTTATACGGCGTTGTTCCAATATCAGGCAGGCCATCTCGTGCGGCTGACCGAAGATGCGGTTTATTCTCCCGAAGAATTATGCCGGATTGTTTCCCAGCCAACTATTTTTTTGGGAAACGGCTTGGAGTCTTACAAAAATTATTTTCAGGATCGGCTGGGACCACGGATGGTTTCCGGGGACGCATTCATTCAATGCTGTCCGGCTGCGGGCGCGGCACGGCTCGCCGCCCGGCGTTTTGCCAAAGAAAAAAGTTTCGACTTGAATACGCTACAGATCAATTACATCAGGAAACCCGAAGCCGAAATCAACTTGAAGACTTAAATTTTGAAAGGAGGCTTGTCTATGGAAATCAATCAGGACTTGCTTGAAAAGGTGAAAACCAGCAACAACGAATTCCGCAAACTCTATGATGAGCATTTGACACTGAAATCAAGAGTGGAAGAGTTGAATAAAATGAAGTTTTTGACACCGGAGCAAGAGATCGAAAAGAAAACCATTCAGAAAAAAAAGTTACAACAGAAAGACCGGATGAATGAAATCGTTGGCGAGTATGAAGCCAGCCTGCACTGATTCATCCTGCGTGAAAAATTGAGACCTCATTCCGGATCAGCAGATTTTAACAGACGCCGGAAATCGAAATTTTTACAGCCCCTCTTCCCGGACTGGGGTCTCAGGCCAGCCAGTATCGTTTTTACCAGAAAACGGAATGAGACCACTTGCTCGGCTGGCATGTAATCCCCCAGAACTCCCACCAATTGCTGAGCCAGGTCCGGATTGGCGGCCAAGGCAGTCACCACCCGGCGGCACAACCAGGGATTGTATATCAAGCGTTGCAGTATCCGGCTGAGCGTAAATTTTTTGTGAAACTCCCGCAAACGCAAGCCTTCATACCTTTGCACCACCTCGCGGGAAAACTGCTTGGACCTAAAAGCTCGATCCAAAACCTCGCCCGCCAGTTGGGCGCTCCGGAGAGACAAGTAGATGCCCTCCCCCGTGAACGGATCAATGAACCCCGTCGCATCCCCGACCAACAACAACCCGCCGCAGGGAACCGGCTTCACGCGATAGGAGAGCGAATCCACCGCGCGCACCGGACCCTTCAAAACCGCCCCCGCCAAATATTTCCGGCGAAGCGGATTGCTCAATACCGCCTCGGTATAAAAAGATGTCCGTTCCCTGCCCTTCACCAATTTTGAATCGACCACCAGCACCACGTTGAGCAAATCATCCCCCACCCTGGCCATCCCGGTATAACCCGGCGGACTGATATGCATGGTGCAATAATTATGAGGAAGTTGGGCTCCCGTCCAGTGGGCCGCCAGCGCGATTTTCCGCTGACGGGCACTGCCTTGTTTCAAGTTCAACCGCCGCAGAGCAATGCTGTTCCGGCCACCGGCATCGACCACCATCCGAGCCTTCAAGGTCAAGGGCGCCTGATCGCCATCGCGGACTTTCACGCCCACCACCGAACCATTTTCAAATATCAAGTCGTCCACCTTGTGCGCCTCGCGCAGTTCAATCCCCGCGTGACGCAACCGCTTGACCAACAGGTGGTCAAAGACAAACCGCGGCAGGGACAAGCTGGTCATGGGGCGGGCATCCTGCGGATGCGGAGGGTAATCGATGCACAGGGCTTCGTTGCCGTAGGCGGAGATCGCCACTCCCCGCAAACGCACCGGTTGCGTTTGTTCGATGGCGTCCATGAGGCCCAGCTCTTCCAATATAGGATCGGCGGCTGGGCTGATGAACTCCCCGCACACTTTATCGCGGGGAAAGCGGGCCTGGTCCAAAACCACCACCCGGTAACCCCGGCTCTGCAGGAACAGAGCGGTGGCGCAACCGGCAGGCCCGGCGCCGATGATGATAACGTCGTAGCGGTTCATCGTTTGGAGATCCACCCTTCAAGGTCCGTAAAAAAAATCATGCGCCGGGTTCCACCTTCTTTTCCACCAGAGCGATGCGGTAAGGAAAATGCCGATGCACTTCAAACTGTTGCCATCCCGCCGCCACCGCCATCGCTCGCAACTCGTCCGGCGTGAATGCGTTCATCACCGAAACCGGCGCGTCGTAACGGGTCAGCCGGTTTTGGGTCAACAACCGCGTCAACAAAAAAATCGCGGCGTGGGCGATGCGACTGCGGTGCAGATCGTTGACGATCACCCCGCGGCGGGCCAGCCGCGAAAAACCCTTCAGCTGGGCCACCGCATCGTCCCGTGTGAAATGGTGCAGAGCCAGGGAATTGATCACCACATCAAAACTATACGGCTTGAAAGGCAGGTTCAACACATCGCCTTGAACGAAACGGATCTCAGGATACGCGCGTGCTTCCTCGCGGGCAAAATCCAGCATTTTCGAATTGATATCGATAGCGGTGATCTGGATGGGCTGGCCTATTTTGCGCGCCCAGCGAACAACCGCGATGGGCTGATCCGCCGAACCGGTCGCGGCATCGAGAATCGTGAGAGGTCGATCCGCCGGCTCCATAAAACCGGCGATATGATGCAACAACACCCGGTAACCACTGAGATACTGATTGACCCGCTGAACGTCCCGCAGGCTGTCCCGCACTTCTTCAAACGGGGCCTCGTCAAGATCCAACAGTTCAGCGCGTAAATTTCGGGGCGGGGGAGAAAATATCATGGGCGTCGTGGAGCCCTTTCACATGAACCGCAATCTTACGGTGCCTTGTCCTTGAAGAAAAACCAGTTTTCCCCACGGGACAATTTACTTTTGAAGATTTTTAAGGCGACATATTTGGCAATGAACCGCGTTTTCGGAAAGGTAATTATCAATCCTAAAACATCGGTCACCATCCCGGGAGTCAACAGAAATCGGCTCCCGATATTCATCACCGCGCCGGTCACCACCTCGTCGGCGGGCAATGTGCCCGCGCGCAGGGACCATTGCATTTTATCAAACCATTCGGGTCCGTAACCGCGACCGATGATGACGCCCAGTAACATGGTGAACATCACCAGAGAAATGGTGTTCATGATGCTGATCAACGACGCGAGCCACATCAGGGAATAAAGCTCGATCACAGAAGCGATCAGAAATATGAGAACGATGGATGCCGTCATAAAGAAATTTTCCTGAGAAGTATTTTTATTGTTATTAGTAATCGCCTGCGGTCATTTTAGTACAAAGTGTGGGCCGGATGGAAATTTAATCGGCTCTCATCCCCGCCCTTCAAGGTTCTTCAATGGCCACCAGTTCGACAAAAAAAGTGAGCGCCTGCCCCGCCAAAAGATGGTTACCGTCGAGCACTACTTCCTCCTCGCCGACTTCTTTCGCCCGCCATTTCAGCCCGTTTGGCCCGGCTAAGTAAGTACCCACCTGAATCTCCTGCGGCAAACTCGACCGGGCGACGGTCTTCAACAGGTTTTCACTGTTTAATCCATAAGCGTCTTCGGGCCGAACCCGAAGGGTTTTTTTCTCACCCACCTTCATGCCAATCATGCCCTCGCTCAGACCACGAATGACATTTTCCTCGCCCACGGTGAAATGCAACGGTTGGCCTTTTTTGGTTTGATCAAAGATGGAATTGTCATCCAATGTTCCGGTGAAATTAATTTGCACCGCAGATCCATTTTGAACTTCCGTCATCCGGTCCCTCTCAATAGCAAAAGGAGCATTATAAGCGCAACCCCCGTTAGCGGCAACTCCTTCTACCGGGTTTTCCCCCTTCATTGAGAACGCGAAGCGTCCGCCACGCGCTTGAGGAAATCCAGAATATCCTCCAACGCCGACTCATCGACGAATTGTTGCAGGTTTTGCGAGCTTGCCGGATGGTGAAATCCTGAAAAATCCCGCTGGAAGCGCGCCCGATCTTCACCGGTAGAAACATCGTAAGCCGGCAACAACGGCACGCCCTTGTTGCCGCCGATGCCCATCAGGGAATGGCAAAACAGGCAGTTGTCCTTGAACGACGGCAATCCCGCCATCCCTTGCCCGATGCGGTCAATCGGAGCGTAATAATCGCGCAATCGCACCAAACGCAGTTCACGGATATTGGCCGTCAGGAAGCGTTCCTGAAACGGCACCGGAGTGCCGCCCTCCGGCACAATGATCATGAGGGGATTCAGCCAATCGGGTTTTTTAAACGTTGCGGGAAGTTCCAGGCGAGTGGCCAGTTGCAAATTGTATTTCCGGATATCCGCGATGGCGACAATGCCCTGGTAATCGTCAAAACAATTGAGCAGAACCGCGTCGAAATTCCCTTGTTCCTGGCCCACCAGTTGGGAAAATGAGACCACCTGAAACCGCGCCCCTTGAACCCCCATCGCGCGATCAAAATAGGCGCTGGTCAGCCAGCGGCTGGGCATGGATGGCAATCCGGATAAATCCATTGGCGTGGCGGTATCCGTCATCGTCACGAGTTGCGAGGAGGATATTTCCGTCCCGTTGGGCGCATCTCCGCCGGTGCAGGCCACCCCGGTAATCATCCAAATCCACAATCCCAGAATCCACAAGTCAGATAAAACCGGATTTATTTTGCGAACCATGCTCTCAACCTCAGCAACCGATACGTTTTGTGGTAAGATTCTACCATTGGGCAACACCAGCGTGCCCTCCTTATTAAGGGACAGTATTGAAAACCAACACCTTGGCCTGCGAGTCAGGTTAATTATCATGGCAACCACCACCACAGAAATCAAGCCGCCAGGGGCTAGCAACGCGTTTCGGGCCTACTCCATTTCATGGAATATCACCAAGCGGTGCAACCTGAATTGCGAGCATTGTTACCTCGATGCCGACTTCCGCGGCGGCTTCCGGTCCGAC
>SMVS01000088.1 GCA_004357435.1 Nitrospina sp.
GACTTGCTGGCTCCCCCTTCTTGAAGGGGGCTGGGGGGATTTTTTCATTCTGAGCTTTAGCGAAGAATCTCGCCTCCAGGTGCAACCTGGCTGGTTGACAGGTCCGCTCAGGCAGGGTAAAAACAGGGAGGATCTGGCGTTGGCCGGAACCCGCACACGCTAAAGGGGAAAGAGCCTTTTTATGAAACGTTATGAATGCAGAATCACCTTCACCGCGCCGCCGAGGAGAAAAGCTTTTCTATGAAACCTTATGAATGTAAAATTACCATCAACGCGCCGCCGGCGAAAGTTTTTACCGCGCTCACCACTGCGGAAGGGTTCCAGGGCTGGTGGACGGCCGATTGCGAAGTGGCCACCAAGCCCGGCGCTCAATCCACCTTTCGCTTCGGCAAGACCATCTGCGTGGCCCAAATTAGAAAAATGGTGCGGGACCAGGAGGTCCATTGGCACTGCGTCGAATATTTTCTGGATTTTTCCATGGTGAGCAAGACCGATGAGTGGGTGGGAACCTCAATGAATTTTCATTTAACCGCCGGTCCCGATAACAGCACCGATCTGCATTTTGTGCATGAGGGCCTCACTCCCGAATTGGAGTGTTACGCATTGTGCGAAAGCGGCTGGGGCCATTTTCTAAAAACCAGTTTGAAAAAATTTGTGGAGACCGGCAAAGGCGAACCCTACAACCAGGATTATCCCTACTCCCCCGACCAGGTTGCACCTGGAGGCCAATAATTCCCCCTTCTCCGAAGGGGGCTAGGGGGCTTATTCCTTAATGTAGTTGCCCAATTTATTGGGCCCGGTACTAACGGGTCACACTCGGCTAGGCGCTCAACAACTGCTGAGCATGACTCCGGGGAAATAAAAATTCCTCCCCTTGGCAAGGGGAGGGTGGGGAGGGGTTATAACTCCCCCTTCTTGAAGAGCCTGTCCTGAGCTGGTCGAAGGAGGGCTGGGGGAATTTTGCCACGGATGAACACAGATAAACACGGATGCATTCACCTGTCACCCAGAGCTGGTCGAAGGGTGACCCGCTTCACCGCAGAGAAAAAAAGAAAAAAAGGCAGATAAGGGATAAAAGGAAAAAGAAGAAAGCATCTCGCCCCCAGGTGCAACCTGGCTTCCCTGTATCCCCCCCTTGCAAAGGTGACCTTTGCATGAGGGTGGTTTTTGAAAACCCAGATTCTTCGTCGCTGATCGCTCCTCAGAATGACAAAAAAGATTTGGGGTGTCACCCTGAGCTGGTCGAAGGGTGACCGGGTCATGCTTCGACTAGCTCTGGGTGACAGGTGAATGCATCCGTGTTTATCTGTTTTCCCTTCGACTGCTCAGGACAGGCATCTGTGGTTGATTTAATCTTTTCCATTCGCCCCGCGCGGAGCGGTTTTGTTATCCGGTCTAAAGTATTCTGATTTTCTTCTAGCGGCACGTTGGGCTATAATGAGTCTTTTCAATTTCTTATGATCCAACTGCCATGTCCATACTGACCATTAGAAACTGTCTGGACCCCGTGCTCAGAAGAAAGTGCGGGGTCATTCAAAACATCGACGAGAGGTTGGTGACGCTGTCCGCGGACATGATCGAAACCATGTACGAATGCGTGGGCGTGGGGCTGGCCGCCAACCAGGTGGGCGAGTCTTCTCAGCTGATTGTGGTGGATATGGGTTTCGGCACCGACAAGCACGACCCGGTGGTGATCGTCAATCCCGTCATCACCGCCTCGGAGGATGAGGAGATCGATCAGGAAGGTTGTTTGAGCATCCCGGATATTTTTGCGGACATCTCGCGGTTCAAGCGGGTCGAAGCCAAGGGAGTCGACCTCAACGGTAAGGACGTGCGTTACGAAGTGGCAGATTACCTGGCGCGGGCTTTCCAACACGAACTGGATCATTTGAATGGCAAGTTGTTCTGGGACATGCTGAGCAAAGTCAAACGGGATATCTTGAAACGAAAGTTCAAAAAGAAAATCAAAGAGATGAAGGCATGAAGATCGTCTTCATGGGCACTCCCGATTTTGCCCTGCCGACCTTGCGGGCGTTGTACGCATCGCCGCATGAAATCCAGGCGGTGGTCACTCAGCCGGACCGGCCCAAAGGCCGCGGGCGGGTACTGCAAGTCTCACCCATCAAACAATACGCGGTGGCCAACGGCCTGCAAGTGGTGCAACCGGAAAAAGCCAGCGCTCCGGAATTCATCGACCGGTTGCGTGCCTTGCAACCGGATTTGATTGTTGTGATCGCTTACGGGCAAATTTTAAAAGAGCCGCTCCTGCAGGTTCCAAAATATTTTTGTATGAACATTCACGCCTCCCTACTGCCTAAATACCGCGGCGCGGCGCCCATCAATTGGGTGTTGATCCAGGGTGAAAAGGAAACCGGCGTGACCACGATGAAGATGGATGTGGGTTTGGACACCGGCGATATCCTGCTCCGGCGCAAAGTAACGATTGGTCCGGCCGATACCGCCCAAACTCTGCACGACACATTGGCGGCGGCGGGCGCCGGTTTGACTTTGGAAACTCTGGACCGGCTGGCGCAGAACGCATTGCAACCCATTCCCCAAAACGACGCCGAGTCCAGCTACGCCGCCAAGCTTAAAAAAGAGGATGGCTGGATTCGCTGGGATCAACCCGCCGACGCCATTCAAAACCGGGTGCGGGGGCTCGAACCCTGGCCGGGCGCGTATGGCTTTCTGCAAGGCCAGCGATTGCGTTTGTGCCGGGTCGAAACGGCGGCGGGCACCGCGGCAGATCAACCGGGAACGGTGGTCCGGGTTTCGGATTACGGCATTGAAGTCGGCACCACGGAGGGCCGGTTGATTGTTACCGAACTGCAACCGGAGGGGAAAAAAAGGATGTCGGCGGGAAGTTTTCTGCTGGGGCATGCGATCACGGTCGGCGCAATGTTTGAGACCGCACCGCAACCCAAAATAAACTGAGGAGGGTTATGCCTAGATCACTGGTGATGGGGGGCGCGGGATTTCTCGGTTCCCATTTATGTGACCGCCTTTTGGAAGCGGGCCATGAGGTGATCTGCATGGACAACCTGGTCACCGGCAGTGCGGACAACATCGCCCACCTGGCGGGCGACCGTTTTCAATTTATCAATCACGATGTGACGCGCACCATCCAGGTGGACGGCCCGCTCGATTACGTGCTGAATTTTGCTTCGCCGGCCAGTCCCGTCAATTACCTGAAACTGCCGATTGCGACGCTCAAGGTTGGGTCGTTCGGAACCCATAACGCGTTGGGGCTGGCCCGTGCCAAAAAAGCGGTGTTTCTGATGGCCTCCACATCCGAAGTGTATGGCGATCCCAAAGAACACCCGCAGGCGGAAACTTATTGGGGCAATGTCAACCCCATCGGACCGCGCAGTGTTTACGACGAGGCGAAACGCTACGCCGAGGCCCTCACCATGGCATACCACCGCACTCATCAGGTCGACACCAGGATCGCGCGCATCTTCAACACCTACGGGCCGCGCATGGGGATTGATGACGGCCGGGCGATTCCCAACTTTTTTAAACAGGCGTGGACCGGAAAGGATCTCACCGTCTATGGCGACGGCCGGCAGACGCGCAGTTTTTGCTACGTGACGGATCTCATTGAAGGCATTTACCGCTTGCTGTTATCCTCTGAGCATGATCCGGTCAACATCGGCAACCCCAAGGAAATGAACTTGCTGGAGATGGCCGAGAAAATTTTGCAAGTGACCGGGAGCCAGAGTAAAATCGTCTTCAAGCCGTTGCCCACGGACGACCCCAAAGTACGGCAACCGAACATTGCCCGGGCCCGCGAGCTTTTGCAGTGGCAACCGCAAGTGGACCTCGACCAGGGTTTGAGGGTGACATCAGAATATTTCAAAAGCCAATTGGGCGGCGACTAGGCCGGACCGGGAATCTATGAAAGATGATTCATCCTCAATCAAGGATTGGCCCGAGGATGAGCGTCCCAGGGAACGCTTGGTGCGTTACGGGGCTGACAAACTTTCGGACGCGCAACTGCTGGGTATTCTGATCGGCACCGGCGACTCGCGCGCCGGTAAAAACGCGATCGACCTCAGCCGCGACCTTTTAAAAAAGTTTGAGGATTTTCAAAGTATCGACAGCGCGTCAGTCAACGAATTGTGTTCTGTGCCAGGTGTGGGCACCGCCAAGGCCGCCCAAATAAAAGCCGCATTGGAGCTGGGAAAACGGATGGCTTCCAAAAAATCGGGAAGCAAACAGAAAATGAACACCGGTCGGGCGTTGGTCGATCATTACGCGCCCTTTTTGAAAAACCTGAAAAAAGAGATCGTCAAAGTCGTTCTGCTGAATCCGAAATTGCATATCATCAAAGACCTCACTATTTCCGAAGGGAGTCTCAACGCCAGTATCGTCCACCCGCGCGAGGTGATGATCCCGGCCATCAAGGAATCCGCCGCCAAGATTGTGTTGATCCACAACCATCCGAGCGGCGACCCGACCCCCAGCCAGGCGGACATTGAAATCACCCATCGGGTGACCAAGACCGGGGAGATCATCGGCATCCCGCTGGTGGACCACATCATCATCGGCGGCATGGATTATTACAGTTTTGCCGATGAGGGCCTGATTTAAAGTTTTTGTAAGTTGCCAGCGATGCGGCAGTTTTAAACTTGTCTGGCCAAGGCCTGATTTAAAGGTTTGGCAATAAAGCTTTGACTGAAATTTTTTTACCGTGAAGGACCGCCATGCAACAGATCAAGGATTTTTTAAATGAAAGCGCGCGGCTGAAACAAACTGTGGCAGAAACGCTGGCGGGGGACATCCAAAAAGCCATCGAGTTGATTCGCGCCAGTTTGCAAAAGGGCGGCAAACTGTTGTTGATGGGCAACGGCGGCAGTGCCGGTGACTGCCAGCACATCGCCGCGGAACTGGTCGGGCGCTACAAGCGGGAACGCAAGGCGGTGCCCGCCATCGCGCTGACCGTCGACACTTCTATTTTGACGGCCCTGGGCAACGACTACGGTTTTGAATACATTTTTTCAAGACAGGTCGAAGCACTGGCCGGCCCAGACGATGTAGTGATGGGAATCAGCACCAGCGGCAATTCTGAAAACGTGATCCGCGCCTTGCAGGCGGCGCAGTCACTCGGTGCCGCCACCGTGGCCTTGCTGGGCAATCAGGGCGGCAAGATGAAAGACCTGGCGGACGTGGCGATTGTCGTGCCGTCGTCCGACACGGCGCGCATCCAGGAGTGCCACATCACCATTGGTCATATCATTTGCGAAATTCTGGAGAAAGACTTTTAGTATAAAAATCAATTTCAATAATTTTTTGACCGCTCTGAAATTCCGTAGAAAGACTTTTAGTATAAAAATCATTTTTAATAATTTTTTGGCAGTTCTGAAACTCTGAAGAAAAACTTTTCGCATGAAAACCAAGTTCAAAAATTTTTTTGACAGCCACAAACGGCCCAAGGTCATGGTCGTCGGCGACCTCATTCTGGACGAATACATTTGGGGTGCGGTGAACCGTATCTCCCCGGAAGCGCCGGTGCCTGTGCTCGAATCGAAATCCGAAAATCTCGCGCTGGGCGGTGCGGCGAATGTGGCCAACAACCTGGTGGCGCTGGGTTGCGAGGTCTACCTGGTGGGTGGCGTGGGCGATGATGAAAAAGGCGAAAAGCTGATTGAACTGATCCGCAACCGGTCCATCAACTCCGATGGCATTTATCGTTTCGAGCACCGCCCCACCACCAGCAAGGTGCGGATCATCGCCCACAACCAGCAAATCCTGCGCATCGACAAGGAAGACAATCGCCCCATCAGCCAGTCCGCGGAAAAAAAGTTTATCAAATTTATCAATGATAAATTACCCGAAATGGATGGCGTGATCTGTTCCGATTACCTCAAAGGAATTTTGACGGAACAAATCACCAGTGCGCTCAGTCAGCGTGCCGCCGAATTCAAAAAACTTGTGGTGGTGGACCCCAAGGGAACGGATTTCAGCAAATATAAAGGGGCGTCGGTGATCACCCCCAACCGTAGCGAACTCGAGCGGGTCGCTCCCATAAAAATCAATAGCGATGAGGATATGGAGCGGGCCGCCGAGTACCTGATGACGCTGACCAAATCGGAAGCCATCCTGGTGACTCTGGGCAAGGACGGCATGGTGCTGTTCCCGAAAAACAAAAAGCCGTTTAAAATTTCCACGGTGGCGCGGGAAGTGTTCGATGTGACCGGCGCGGGCGATACGGTCATCAGCGTTTTTGGAATGTCCCTGTTCAGCGGTTTCAATTTTGAAGAAGCGGCGTGGTTGTCCAACATGGCGGCGGGCATCGTCGTCGGAAAAGTGGGCACCGCCGTCATTACGCTGGACGAGATCAACCGGTTCCTGCAGGAGGAAATGTTGCGCACTCCTTCGGCAGTGCTGGACAACGAAGAAATCAAACGCGTGGTCAGCCTGGCCAAAAGCCTGGGGAAAACGGTGGTGTTCACCAATGGTTGTTTCGATCTCATCCACAGCGGGCACATCGAGTTTCTGCAGAAGGCCAAGGAGAAGGGCGATATCCTGATCGTGGGATTGAACAGCGACGAATCCGTGCGAGCCATCAAAGGCAACGGCCGGCCCATTAAATCCCAGGAAGAACGCGCCAACATTTTATCCGCTCTCCAGGATGTGGATTACATCACCATCTTCCAAGAGGAAACGCCGGAAAACCTGCTACGCGATATCCAACCCCACATCATGGTGAAAGGTGACGACTACACTTTGGACAAAGTGGTGGGACGCGAAATCGTCGAAGGCTACGGCGGCAGGGTGGAACTGGTGCCGATCCTGAAAGGCCATTCCACCACCAGCACGGTCGATAAAATCCTGCAAAACCA
>SMVS01000089.1 GCA_004357435.1 Nitrospina sp.
CGCGTTGCGTCGAATTAAACCACATGCTCCACCGCTTGTGCGGGCCCCCGTCAATTCCTTTGAGTTTCAGCCTTGCGACCGTACTCCCCAGGCGGGGCACTTAATGCGTTAGCTACGGCACAGAGGGGATCGATACCCCCCACACCTAGTGCCCATCGTTTACGGCCAGGACTACCGGGGTATCTAATCCCGTTCGCTCCCCTGGCTTTCGTATCTCAGTGTCAGTAGCAGACCAGAAAGCCGCCTTCGCCACCGGTGTTCTTCCCAATATCAACGCATTTCACCGCTACACTGGGAATTCCGCTTTCCTCTTCTGCACTCAAGTTGAATAGTTTCAAACGCAATTCCTCGGTTGAGCCGAGGGCTTACACGGTTGACTTATTCAACCACCTACATACGCTTTACGCCCAATAATTCCGAACAACGCTTGCCCCCCCCGTATTACCGCGGCTGCTGGCACGGAGTTAGCCGGGGCTTCCTTCAGTGGTACCGTCATGGATTCTTCCCACTTGACAGAGCTTTACGACCCTAAAGCCTTCATCGCTCACGCGGCGTTGCTGCGTCAGGCTTTCGCCCATTGCGCAAAATTCCCCACTGCTGCCTCCCGTAGGAGTCTGGACCGTGTCTCAGTTCCAGTGTGGCCGATCACCCTCTCAGGCCGGCTATCCATCGTCGCCTTGGTGAGCTGTTATCTCACCAACAAGCTAATGGACCGCGAACTCATCTTCAAACAGAGCTTGAGGCTCCTTTGGCCGCATTTCTCGCGAAACGTGGTCTTATCCGGTATTAGCTTAACTTTCGCCAAGTTATCCCGAATTCGAAGGCAGATTATTCACGTGTTACTCACCCTTGCGCCACTTTACTCATCCCCGAAGGAACTTTCTCGTTCGACTTGCATGTGTTAGGCACGCCGCCAGCGTTCGTTCTGAGCCAGGATCAAACTCTCCAGTTATAAAACTGAAAAACATGAACCTTTAAACTTAAAAAATAAAACGTTGGCACCCACAAAATCGTAGTACACCTATTCAATTTTCAAAGAACAATACGAGCAAAAGCCCGCAACTATATCGGTTAGGTTGACCGGAGTCAACTAAAAAGCAAGAAAACCCCGCGAAAACAAAATTATCAATTCCCTTTGTTTTCAATCGGGTCTCAATAAAGATCAATGGTGTTGATCGACCGTAAATATATAAACTTATGCCCCGATAAGCAAGGTTTTTTTTAAAATTTTTAAAAATACTTTGAAATGCATGGTTTCGACCCCAATTTTCCCCGAAAACTCAGCTCTCCACCTCTTCCAGAGGGTCGAGTCCGGCTTGCAGGCTTTTCAGGGTATAAAGATGATGGTACAGCCCTTGCGCTTCCATCAGTTCCTGGTGGGTGCCGGTTTCGGCGATTCTGCCCTGATCGAGCACGATGATGCGGTCGGCATTGTGAATGGTCGACAGCCGGTGCGCGATGACGAACGAGGTCTTGCCCCGCATCAACCGCTCCAACGCTTCCTGAATCAGTTTTTCCGATTCGTTGTCCAACGCGGAGGTCGCTTCGTCGAGAATCAGCAGGTGCGGGTCTTTTAATAACGCGCGGGCGATGGCGATGCGCTGGCGCTGGCCCGCCGACAAACGAATGCCTTTTTCACCGACGATCGTCTGGTAACTTTCCGGACACTGCCGGATGAAGGTGTCGGCGTTGGCCGACTTCGCGGCTGAGACAATCTCTGCAAAGGTTGCGTTAGGTTTCGCGTAGCGAATATTTTCTTCGATAGTCCCGCCAAAGAGCAGGGTCTCCTGCGGCACCAGCGCGATTTGTTTGAGGTAACTGTTGAGTTGCACCTCACGAATGGGAATACCGTCCACTAGGATCTCGCCGCCGGTGGGATCGTAAAACCGGTGCAGGAGTTGTATCAGGGTGGTTTTACCGGCGCCGCTGGGACCGACCAGCGCTACCATCTCTCCCGGCTCGACGGTAAAGTTGATGTCGGTCAAAACTTCGCGGTCTTCCCGGTAATGAAACTTTAGATTACGTACTTCGACCCGGCCTTTGATGCGGGGCAGGGCGGGCGCGCCGGGCAAGTCCTGCACTTCACTTTTGGTGTCGAGAATTTCAAACAGCCGCTCGCTGGCGCCCAGGCCTTCCTGAACGCGCGTGTACAACCGCGCGAAACTGCCCATCGGTCCGGCGATGATGGTGGCGTATAAAATGAAGGCGATCAGTTCGCCGGGGGAGATGTTGCCGATGATGACTTCGTGGCCGCCGTACCACAGCAGGCCGAGGCCGGTGCTGAAGGCGATGAACCCGATCATCGGACCGAAAAAGGCGGAAATCTTCACGCGTTTTTTAGCCGACTGGAAACTGTCCTCCACCGCGTCGCCGAAGCGTTTCATTTCCAGTTCCTGACGGACAAACGATTTGACCACCTGGATGCCGCTCAGGTTTTCCTCCAGAATGGTGGTCGACGTGGCCAGCTTGTCCTGAATTTCTTTGGAAAGGGCTTTCAACTTTTTTCCGAAAATTTTAGCGAACAACACCATGATGGGGGCCAGCACCAAGATCATAAAGGTCAACTTCCAGTTCATATAAATGATGATGGCGATGCCGCCCAGCATGCGGATGGATTGCTGGATCACCGTGGCGGGCAGATCGGTGATGACGCCTTCCACCGTGGTGAGGTCGTTGGTCATGCGCGACATGATTTCGCCGGTGCGGCGTTTGACAAAAAATCCCAGCGACAGGGTGTGCAGGTGGTTGAACACGATCTTGCGGAAGTCGGTCGCGACCCGTTTCTCGGTCAGGTCGAACAGGTAGTTGTGAGCGGTGGAGAACACCATTTGGATTAAAAACAACAAGCCCACCAACCCGGCCAGTTTGTTCAGCACGTCCAGATTCTTTTCCACCATGACCACGTCCACCAACTGCTTGATGACCAGCGGCACCGCCAGGTTGGTGGCGGAGGCGATGATCAGAAACAGTGTCCCGTAGAACAAAGCGGTCTTGTAGGGAATCAACAGTCGGAACAGGCGTTTGAAGTTTTTCATGGCGAATCGGGTTCATTTGAATAAAAATGGTGCTCCATCATACATGCAACCGCTAGGACGGAGAAAAAGAAAATCTTAACGGGGAGAAGTTTTGGAAGCGGTAGTCTCGAAATTAAAAATCATTTTTGAGGACATCAAGATCCAGCACACGGTGTTCGCTTTGCCGTTCGCTTTGATGAGCGCGTTTCTGGCGGCGGAGGGCCTGCCGGAATGGGAAACGCTGGGGTGGATTCTGGTGGCGATGCTCGGCGCGCGCAGTAGCGCCATGGCTTTCAACCGCATTGTCGATGCCACGTTCGATGAAAAAAATCCGCGCACGGTCCACCGGGCTTTGCCTGCGGGCAAAATCAACCGGCCCCAATACATGGTTTTCCTCATCGTGTCCTCGGCGATTTTCGTGGGGGCGGCGGCGATGTTGAACCCCTTGGCGTTGATGTTGTCGCCGCTGGCGCTCGCCATCGTGTTTTTTTACTCGTTCACCAAACGGTTCACCGCCTACTCGCATGTCTTTTTAGGATTCGCCTTGTCGGTCGCGCCGGTGGGCGCCTGGGTGGCGGTGCGCGAGGAAATTTCCTTGACCTCGCTCATCTTGGGCGCGGCGGTGGTGTTCTGGTTGGCCGGGTTCGACATCCTTTACTCCTGCCTGGACGTCGAGGCGGATCGTAAAAATCGATTGCACTCCATTCCCCAACAATTCGGCGTGGCGCGGGCGTTGATAATCGCCTGGGCGGCGCACGCGCTCATGGTGCTATTTTTGCTGGGCCTGCTTATCGACCCGCAGTTGGGGATCACTTATATCGCAGGCGTGGTGATAGTGGCGGGCCTGCTGGCCTATGAGCATTCCCTGGTCAAAAGTGATGACATGTCCAAGGTCAATATGGCGTTCTTCAACGTGAACGGCGTCATCAGCATTTTATTGATGGCTATCGTCATCGTCGATTGCGTTTGGGTTTAAAGAAATGATAGGAGTTGTTGGGGTCGATCTAGAAATGAAAAGATGGGAGCTAATCCTTTACCGGAATTTCTGATTTGGTGACTATAATATTTTCTAAGCTAAACTTTGATAGGTAGGAAGTAAGAAATTTATATCGCTCTTGTTGTTTTCTGTGCGGGCCAATGATGATGCCAGAAATATCTTCGTCCGGTGAAAACGGTATTGAATAATATTTTGGTGGAGGGTTTAATGGATTTGGGTTTTCTTGGAGGTTTGTCTTAAAACAGAGGCCCCTTCTGACTTCTCGTTCTTCAAAAAATGCCGGTTGTTTTGTGAGCAACATGAGATACAACTGATCCGTACACAAATTATCCATCGAGTAAGAATTTCTATCGTTACAATTATTTATAAAATTTGATGCATTTTCGACAAACCGGTTGAGTCTTTTGCAATAGTCTGGTTTGTCATTATTATGCCCTTTGTATATCACTTCATCCATTATCAGGGCAGGAAGCATATTTAGGAGGTCCTTGTATTGCTTCGTTCTGTCAAAGATATTTTTTGTCTTGAAGATGATGGCGCAACCAGAGCCACTCTCATCGGTGCCGTAACTTTTCCACATGTTTGACCTGCCGTGATCATGATGATAATGGTCGGCGTCCAAATTTTTTCCGCAAAATGAGGTGATGTAAATAGTGTTTCCCATTGCTTTGAAAAAAATATTTTCCAGCTCGGCTTTTGCGTCTTCAATAGTGGCTCCGGGGAATTTTTCAAGAAGTTTTTGTGCGATTATGTCTTTTGAATAATTTATCTCTTGAGTGTCGTCTAACAAGTCATATCTAGTGGCTCTCAGTGTGGCACTTTGTATGATTAAGAGGGCGGAGCTAAACCTTGTGTAGTGATAAATCTCGGGGTAGGTTTCCCATACTTCTTTTTCAGGCATGTTAATTCCCCCAAAGATCGTGATTGAGAGCTAAATGAGTTTAAGGCCGATGCGATGATAGTTCTTTTATCCATGTATCTGCCCCTCCTGTAGATAGCTATGGAAATAGATATTGTTTTGGTGGGCGAAGAAATTACAGGAAGTAGTCGGCTTCTTCGGGGAGGTGCATTTCCAAGTCGTTCAGTTTTTCCGGATGTTCGATCAGGTCTTCGATCCACCAGTTGGCGTGGTTGTACAGGCAGGTGACTTCCGCGCATTCCTTGGTGGCGTTAAAACTTTCAATCTTATCTTCACACGAGGACAGCAGGTTGGCGTAGCCTTCGGGGTTGGCGTAGTCGTGTTTCCCCCCCAGTTGGCCGTGCGGCTGGTTACGGTACACCGGGCAGTTGTAGATTCCCAGCGGACTCAGCACCTGGCGGAAGAATTGCATGTGACAGCGCCGCGGTTGCCCGATGCTGTCGTCTGATCGTTCCCCTTTCAGCAACATCTTGAGGTTGGTGGTCTGGTGAATTTTGAAATACCGGGTCTCCAACGCCACCGCCTGTTCCAGTTGCTGAGCGATGGTGGCCATGGTCTTCTGGAAATGTTCTCGGGACGTGTCGAGATCGATCACTTCGGCGTTGTTGAACTCCGCGCGGGTGAGGAAGGGTTTGAAGGCGATGTAGTCGAACTGGTTTTTCCGCGCCAGCTCGGCGGCCTGGGCGATCTCGTGGAGGTTGACGGTGATGTCCTCGTCAAAAATATGAGCGCCCTGCCAGGTGACGATATAGGAAAACCCGATTTTGAACGCGGCGTTCACCTCTTTGATTTTGGGAATGACCGCGCAGATTCCCTCCAAAGTGATTTTCACTTTCGGCAGGTGCATTTTTTGGAATGTGGGGTCGGTCCCGGAATCCAGCGACAGCCGCACCCAGTCGCCCTTATCAAGATACTTGGCGATGTTGAGAATTTTTTCGTTGCCGGCCCCGTTGGAAACAATTGAAATCTGCAGGCCGAGCTCTTTCATGAAGATTATGATCTCTTCAAATTTTGGGTAGGTGGTGGGTTCGCCGCCGCCGATCACGATGACCGACTGCAAGCCTTTCTCCCGCATCAATTTCAGCGAGGCCAACAGTTGTTCATGTTCAAAGCGGATGTTCTTGTTGAGGATGTCTTTGTCC
>SMVS01000090.1 GCA_004357435.1 Nitrospina sp.
CATCTATTTCCCGTTGATCGTCAAAGGCGCGCTGATGATCGAGCCGACCGAGACCGAATCGAAGGAAACCATCGACCGGTTCATTCAGGCCATGCGGGAAATTGCCGAGCTGGCGGAAAAAGACGCGGAACGTTTTCACGATGCACCGTATCTGAGCAAAGTATCCCGCCCCGACGAAGCCCGTGCCGCCCGCCAACCCAAACTGCGCTGGAAACCGGTGAATCACCGGTGATAAAATAACGTTCAAGCGATAACTAGATTTTCAAAGCGTTTTTTAAATAAAAGACTGGACGATGAACAGGGTCAGGGCAGTGACCAGCATCGCGCCGATGAAATTGAGGGCCAGTCCGGCCCGCGCCATCTGCGGAATGGTGACCCAGCCACTGCCGAACACGATGGCGTTGGGCGGTGTCGCCACCGGCATCATGAACGCGAACGAGGCGGAGATGGTCGCCGGCACCATGAGCAGGAGCGGATGCACTTCGGCGGCGAGGGCCGCGCCGCCGATGATCGGCAATATCATGGTGGCGGTGGCGGTGTTCGAGGTGAACTCGGTCAAAAATGTCAGCCCCAGGCAAACCCCCAGCACCACCAGCCACAGGGGGTACTCGCCCAAAGCCGATAATTGTTGCCCGATCCACAGGTCCAGTCCGGTCTGCTTGAACCCGGCGGCCAGCGCGAACCCGCCGCCGAACAGCAACAGGATTCCCCAGGGCACGCGATCGTTCACCGTTTGCCAATCCAGCGCAAAAAATTCTTTTTTGCCGTCCCGCTCCATGCCGTTGGGGAATCCCAGAGGAAAAATCATCAGCAGGAGTCCCATCGCCATGGCGACGGTGGAGTCGTGCAAGTACTCCGGCCAGGGAAACAGTGAAGACCATCCGGGAATAGTGAACGATCCCAGAGCTATGGGCTGACGAAAAATCCACAGCATCGCGGTGGTCAGGAATACGCCGGCGACAAACCGTTCGGCGCGGCTCATCTTTCCGAGAGCCTGGTATTCCTTGGCGATCACCTGACGAGCCCCCTCCCCCAGCTCCAGTTTGTCCAGCGGCACCTGGCACACAAACCGGCAGAGGTACAGCCACACCAACGGCAGAAAAATGATAACGACGGGAACGGCAAAGATCATCCACCGAAAAAAAGTGATCTCCGGCTGGTCCGGAAAACTGGTTTTGTAGAACCCGGCAAAAATGATATTGGGCGCGGTGCCAATCAAGGTTCCGACCCCGCCGATACTGGCGGAATAAGCCAGACCCAGCATCAAGGTCAACCCCAGGTTTTGTTCCACCACTTGCGGCGAGTATCCCTCCGGGTCCCCATTCCAGGTGACATGCGACGCCACCTGCCGGACCACCGCCATGGCCACCGGCAGGAGCATCATGGTGGAGGCGGTGTTGGAAATCCACATCGACAGAAACGCCGTCGCCACCATAAAGCCCAATACGATGCGCGACGGATTGGTGCCGATGGCGCGAATAATGAACAGGGCAATTCGTTTATGAAAATTCCAGCGCTCCATGGCCAGAGCGATCATGAACCCACCGAGGAATAGAAAAACCAGGTGGTTGGTGTAATTGGGGGCGACTTCCTTGCTGGGCAGGATGCCCAAAAGAGGATAAAGAACCAGCGGCAACAGCGCGGTCACCGCCATCGGCACCGCTTCGGAAATCCACCAGAGCGCCATCAGCAGAACCACCGCGGCCATGCGCTGGCCTTCCGGCGACACCCCTGCCGGCGGCGGCAACATCAACATGAACAAAAAAAGCAGGATACCGCCGACAATAAAAACTATTTTTTTGAGGGCCAGAGTTTTCGAGTCATTCACATTCGATACTTTACCAAAGCGTTCCGAGGCACGCTACGATCAATTCCCAATAAAAAGAAAACCGTTCTGGTTATAATGGTGCCAGAAAGGATTCCAATGATAAATTACTTATTTAAACTTTCATTGCAGCAAAAGTTTTTCGTCACCATCCTGATCGGTTTTAGTGGTCTCCTGGGTTGTTCCATGGGCGACAGTTCATTGGATGCCATCAAAGCCAGCGGCAAATTAGTGGTCCTCACCCGGAACGCGCCCACCACCTATTTCTTTGATAGCAATGAACAAGCCACTGGCCCCGAGTACGATATGGTCGAATCCTTCGCCGCCAGCCTGGGAGTGCGGACGGAATACAAACTATTCGCCACCACCGAAGAAATTTTAGAGGCTTTGGAGCAGGGACAAGGCGATCTGGCCGCCGCCGGACTCACTCGAACCCAGGACCGGGAAAAACGTTTTCGCTTTGGCCTGGTTTATCAGGAGGTTGCAGAGCAGGTGGTTTGTCGCAAGAATGGGAAAATACCCAAAAACCAGGCCGATCTTGCCGGGTTGAACATTGCTGTCTCAGGAGGCACCAGTTATGAGGAGAGCCTTCGCCTGCTCCAGGCAAGCCACCCGGATTTGCTCTGGCAAGCGGATACAGCGTTAAACACCGAACAACTGCTTGAAAAAGTATGGCTCAAAGAAATCGATTGCACCGTGGCCGATGCCAACATCGTTGCAATCAATCGGAGGTATTTTCCGGAACTGATCGTCACCTTCGATTTGACGAAACCCCGTCCTTTGGCCTGGGCTGTGGACGCCGATAGCGGCGCTTTGCAAAAGGCCATGAAAATCTGGTTCAAAAAATTCCAGTCTCAGGGGAAAATGGATCAAGTGATAGAGCGCTACTACGAATTCATTGCAAAATTCGATTATGTAGATACCAAAGCCTTTCAAACAGCCGTTCGCAAAAAGTACCCCAGATTTCGGCCCACTTTCGAAGAGGCGGCCAACCGGTACGATCTGGACCCCATTCTCCTTTCGGCTCATGGATACCAGGAGTCCCACTGGAACCCCAGAGCCAAAAGCCCCACGGGCGTCAGAGGCATGATGATGCTGACCCTGCCCACCGCCAAGTCCTTGGGAGTCAAAAACCGCCTGGACCCCTACGCTAGCATCATGGGCGGAGCTGAATATTTTTCCAAGCTGTTGCGACGATTCGATGACGCCGTGAAGAATCCCGATCGAACGTGGTTGGCTCTCGCCGCTTACAATGTGGGCCGGGGACACCTGCACGATGCCCAAAAACTGGCCCGCAGATTGGGCAAAAGTCCTTATGTTTGGAGTGACTTGAAAGAAGTGCTTCCCCTGCTCAGCCAGAAAAAATATTACAAAACACTGAAATACGGTTACGCCCGGGGCCGCGAGCCGGTTCGCTATGTTCAGCGGATAAGGAATTACCGGGATATTCTGGAAAAGGAGCTGGACAAGTAAACAAATAACTGCCTGGACAAAATGTCGCCCGACAACGCGGATTAGGAAATGGTCGGCTGACCGCCTCCCAACCCAAATGATTCCCCCGCTCCAGTCAGTAGTCGCAGTTGGAAAATTTTAAGCGTGGGCCGCGAGGATGCTGTCCAGTCCGGCGGTGGCGACGATGTGGCTGTCCATGCCGATATCCTTGGGCGAGTAACCCAGCGCCAGAGCAACCAGTTGTGGAAGATGCAGGATGGGAATGGAGTAACCTTTTTCACGCAGGCTCTCTATGTCCGGTTGGTAGGAATCCAGGCTGAGGTGGCAGAGCGGACAGCCGGTGACCACACAGTTGGCGCCGCTTTGAATGGCATCGATCAAGGCGTTGCCCGCCATGGCCTGCGACGCGTCTTTATTCATCATGATGATCGGAAACCCGCAACACTTGATACGGCTTTCATAATAAACGGGCGTCGCCCCCAGCGCTTCAAAAATCTCTTCCAGGGCCGTGGGGTTGTCCGGATCCTCATATTCGGAAAGCTCCGAGGGCCGCAGAACGTAACAACCGTAAAACGCCGCCGTTTTTAATCCGGTCAACGGCCGCTTGATCTTTTCCTTGAGCATTTGCAGGCCTTCTGGGGTGGCCAGGATATCGGAGAAATGTTTGATCTTGATCTTGCCGCCCTGGTACTGATGGCCGCCGCCCTTGAGCACATGGTTGACCTTGTCCTTGTACTCAATGTCCGAGTTAATATTATACTCAGATTTTTTCAAATTGCCCTGGCAGGTCGAGCAAATCGTGATCAAGTCCAAATTTTGCTCCTCGGCCAAAGCGAAGGTACGGGCGTTGAGCGTGTCGGTCAACAGGGGACTTTTTTCGGGCATCACTCCGGCGCCACAACAGGCGGCGCTTTTCATCTCGACAAAATCGATGCCCAACCCTTCCGCCGCCGCTTTAGTCGACAGCATCAACTCGCGGGTTGCGCCGCGGGCCACACATCCAGTAAACAACGCGAACTTCATTCTCCCAACTCCTCAAAAATTCGTTTCACATCTTTAACATCTTCACAGGACTTGTGAATCAGGGGTGGAATTTTCCCTTTGAACAACATGCGCAACCCGACCGGCAGAAGATCGAACAAGCCTTTGAAGTTGAAATACCCGATCGACTCCACGGGCAACGTCGCTTCATTGAGACAACCACTTTTTTTGATGGACTTGGTGAACGACAGCGCGTGCCGGGCGCCCACGTTGCCATGCACTCCTTGCTCCAATCCCACCGCCATCAGCTCCTTGATCCGATCGAAAGGCTTTACCGGTTTGGGGCAACGTTCGACGCATTCCCCGCAGTGTGTGCAATCCCACATGCCGCCCGGCTGACTCAACTCCTTGATCCGCTCCAGCGTCGCCGTGTCCCGTGAATCGCCCACAAACCTCTGCGCTTTGGCCAACGCCGCCGGTCCCAAAAAGTTGCCGTCCACTTCCAGCATCTGGCAGTCCGAATAACAGGCCCCACACATGATGCAGGTACTGGCATCGTCGATCACCTTGAATTGCTTGGGAGTCTGGCGCCGTTCTTTCTCCGGCGGTTTTTCTTTATTCTTGAGGTAAGGTTTGATCTGGTCGATCTTTTCCCAAAACGGTTTGAAGTCCACCACCAGATCCTTGATCGGGGTCATGTTACCCATCGGCTCCACGGTGACGACGCCATCCTTCATCAAATGCGCCGCCTGGCGCTGGCAGGCCAGCAGGGCATGGCCATTGCCCTTCATTCCGCACGAGCCGCAAATGGCACTGCGGCAAGACATGCGGTAGGTCAAACTGCCGTCCTGGGTCCATTTGATCTCATTCAAACAGTCCAGCAGGGTAGCCCCTTCGGGGAAATCGTATTCGAAATCCTGGTAATACGAATCAGGAGATTTTTCCGGGTTGTAGCGTTTGATTCGAAAGGTCGCCATCAATAAGTTCTTTCCTTGGGTTGATAGTGAGTGATCACCACCGGTTTGCTTTTCAACACCAACTCATCATTATCACCGGAATACACCAGCGAATGTTGCAGGAATTTTTCGTCGTCGCGTTTCGGGAAGTCCGTACGGAAGTGTCCGCCTCGGCTTTCCTGCCGGGCGAGAGCCGCCGTGCTGATGATCTCCGACATTTTCAGCATATTTCCCAATTCTATAATTTCATAAATTTCAGTATTAAACAGTTTTCCCTTGTCTGTCACTTTACCTTTTTTACAACGCTCCTGTAGACCTTTAATGACCGAAATACAGTCTTTCAAGGTTTGTCCATCGCGGAAGACACCGCATTTTTCCATCATCACATCTTTCATTTCATTGCGGATGTCGTTGTAACTTTCGGTGCCATCCCGTTGAAATATTTCTTCAATGGAGTTCAGCACACGGGCTTTTTCATGGCCTTCGTTGATCTTTCCAAAGCCCACATTTTTTACATATTCCAAGGCAGACTTGCCGGCCCGTTCGCCGAACACGGTGGCCTCCAGCAACGAATTGGTGCCCAGCCGGTTGGCGCCGTGTACCGAAACGCAGGCGCACTCGCCCGCCGCAAAAAATCCCTTCAGCGGCGTGCCTTCGGCATCGATCACCACCTGGCCATACTTGTCCGTCGGGATCCCGCCCATCGAATAATGGGCGGACGGTTGAATAGGAAGTGGATCCGTGACGCAATCGACACCGATGAAATCAATTCCCAACTGCCGGATCTGCGGCAACCGTTCCATGATCCGGGCCTCGCCCAGATGCCGCAGGTCCAAATGGATGCAGGCCTCACCGTTCACCCCACGGCCGGCATCGATCTCGCTCTGTTCGGCACGGGAGACAATGTCGCGTGGCGCCAACTCCATGCGCGACGCCGCGTATTTTTCCATGAAGCGCTCACCCTTACCGTTCAACAGGTAACCGCCTTCGCCGCGGGCCGCTTCTGAAAACAAAATGCCTTGGCGGTACAACCCGGAAGGATGAAACTGAATGAACTCCGAGTCCTCCAAGGGAATCCCCGCATTGAACGCCGCGATCGCCCCGTCCGCCGTGCTGGCAAACGCGTTGGTGGTGATTTTATAAACCCGGCCGTAACCGCCGGTGGCGAACACCACCGCCTTGGCCTGAATCACTTCCAGTTCTCCAGTCCGTACATTGGTCACCACCACACCATGGCACTCGCCATTCTCCACGATCAGTTGGTGCATGTACCACTCGGAATATATTTTTATGGATTTGCTGTTCTTGAGCACCTGTTCATGCAGAGCGTGCAAAATAGCGTGACCGGTACGGTCGGCCGCGAAACAGGCGCGCGGTTTGGAATGGCCGCCAAAACTGCGCTGGGCAATTTTGCCTTCCGGAGTCCGGCTGAACACACAACCGAAATGCTCCAGCTCGTAAATAACGCGCGAGGCGGCTCTGACGTAATCTTCCACCGCATCCTGATCGCTCAGGTAATCGCCGCCCTTGATGGTGTCGAACATGTGTTCTTCCCAGCTGTCATCTTCGGAGTTGGCCAGCGCGGCGGCGATGCCTCCCTGGGCGGCGCCAGAATGGGAGCGTGACGGGTACACCTTGGTCAATATGCCGATATCAGCGTCCTTGCAAACTTCCAGCGCGGCGCGCATGCCGGCCAAGCCGGCCCCCACTATCAATACATCGTGTTGGATCACAAAAGCTTCCTCTTAAAATGTTGCCAGCGGTCTTTGCCGGTTCAATAATACATTATGCACACACTCCCCAATCATTTAAAAATCAAAGGGGAATCATCATACAAATGGCTTGAGGCAAGCCGCTGGACCGGTGCGTGGAAATGCTCGCATTGGATGACCTAATGCTTAAAAAAGAGGGGTATTGAATCACCTTAGCCCCTGAATTGTCAAGAAAAATGAGTTTTAAGGTTGCAAACCCTAAGCAGTGTAATATACTACACTCGTTTTAAAGGACTTAACCGTATTTTACGCTTGATTCATCGCAAAAAAATCAACCACATCATTGCCGGCTCAAAGCCGTCCGTCCGCTTAGCCCGCCTGAGACTTGCAGTGCCCTTTGGAAAACGCAACTAAATGGAAACTATAGATTTTGAAAGCCTTGCCCTGCCGGAGGCAGTCCTCCAGGGAATACGGGACGCCGGGTTCAAAACCTGCACGCCGATTCAGGCTAAATCCCTGCCCATCACTCTGGCCGGGCGAGATGTCGCAGGCCAGGCCCAGACGGGAACCGGCAAAACCGCCGCGTTCCTCATATCCGCCTTCACCCAACTGCTCCGCAATCCCAAGGAAAGCAAACACGGCCGCTGGATCGCGCCACGAGCGCTCATCATCGCCCCGACCCGCGAGCTGGCCATCCAGATCGAAAAAGACGCCCTCCTGCTGGGCAAGCACACCGGCCTGAAAATCGTCTGCGTTTACGGCGGCGTCGATTACGAAAAGCAAAAAGAAAAAATTCAGAGTGGCGTCGATATGCTGATCGCCACCCCCGGACGCTTCATCGACTACTACAAGCAGAAATTTTTCAGCCTCAAAGCGGTGGAAGTGCTGATCATCGACGAAGCCGACCGCATGTTCGACATGGGGTTCATCAGCGATATCCGCTACATCTTCCGCAACACCACCAAGTACAACGAGCGGCTCACCATGCTCTATTCCGCGACGCTCAACCACCGCGTCATGGAGTTGTGCTACGAGCACATGAACGATCCAGTGCCCATTAAAATCGAGCCGGAAAAAATAGTGGTCGATGAAGTGGAACAGATTCTGTACCACGTCGGGTCCGACGAGAAATTCAAACTGCTGTTGGGATTAATGAAACAGGAAAAAGGCGAAAAGGTTTTGATCTTCGTCAACACCAAGATGGTGGCCGAGGGCCTGGAAGCCCAACTCAAATACAACGGCTACAACGCCGCCCAGATCAGCGGCGATTTGCACCAGCGCAAACGGACTTCCACACTGGCGCGGTTCACCGCCGGCGACGTGCAGGTGTTGATCGCCACCGATGTCGCGTCACGCGGCCTGCACGTCGATGACATCACCCACGTTATCAACTACGATCTGCCGCAAGACCCGGAGGACTACATCCACCGCATCGGCCGAACCGCGCGCGCCGGTAAAAGAGGCGACGCCATCAGCCTAGCCTGCGAAGATTATGTCGAGGCCCTGGAACGCATCGAAGAAATGCTGAAAGCCAAGATTCCCGTCGCCTGGCCGGACGAATCATTGTTTCTGGAAGAAAAACCCGGCACCCCCAAAATGCGCCGACGGCGGCCCGTGGGGCCTCCCCGTAACCGGGACGGCACCATCCGCGCCCCGCGCAACGGCGGCCGAGGCCGACCCTCCGGCGGCGGCCGTCCGCCGCGCCGACCCTCCGGCTCCAGAAAATCTTAATACCATCATAGACAAGTAATAAGGGAAAAGCCCCCTAACCCCCTTCGGAGAAGGGGGGACCGGCGAAGCGCCGGGGCATACGAAAACCTCCTCTTTGTAAAACAGTGCCGGGGTGATTCTTCCTTTAATTTTTTATGATGAGCCCGTCGAAGGGTGACGGTTAGAGTCATCCGTATTTATCTGTATTCATCAGCTAATATAATCTTTTTGTTCGCCGCGCGCGTAGCGGTCTGTGGTGAATCAGCTTTTGAGCAGTTTATGAAACTCCTGTTCGGTGAGGACGGTGACGCCGAGTTTCTGGGCTTTGGAAAGTTTACTGCCGGCGTCGGCCCCGGCGACGAGGTAATCGGTTTTGGCAGACACGCTGGAAGTGACCCGGCCACCGGCGGTAACGATCTTCTCCTTGGCCTGGTCGCGCGTTAAAGTTGCCAGCGTACCGGTCAACACGATCTGCTTGCCGCTGAGGGGGGTGGTTGACTTCGCGCGAACCGCCTCCTTCATGACGAGTTTATGTTTCTTCAGTTCCGCAAGCTCATCCTGATTGTGTTGTTCCGCAAAGAATTCTCTTAAACTTTCGGCAATTTTAGGACCAATCTCGTCCACCGCCTCCAACTCTTCATACGACACGTTCTGAATGGCGTCCATCGAGCGGAAGGTTTCGGCCAGAACCTGGGCCACGCGTTGCCCAACGTGCCGGATGCCCAGCCCGAACACCAGCCGCACCAGTCCGGCCTGTTTGCTGTTGTCGATGGCGTCCAAAAGATTCTTCGCGGATGTTTCAGCCATGCGTTCCATCTTTTCCAAATCGCCCTGTTTTAGCGTGTAAAGATGCGAGAAAGTTTCAACGAGGCCGGTATCAACCAGTTGCTCGACCACGGCGGTACCCAAGTGATCGATGTCCATGGCCTTGCGCGACGCGAAGTGGAGCAGGCGTTCTTTTAACTGCGCCGGGCAGGCGGAATTGACACAGCGCCACACCGCCTCGCCGGCCGGCCGGACGATGGGCGTATCACATTCCGGGCAAGTGGCCGGCATCTGAAATTTTGACGGGCGTTGCCTGCCTGCCGTTGCTATCACCCGCAGAATTTTCGGAATGATCTCACCGGCTTTGATGATCACCACCCGGTCGCCCACGCGCACGTCGAGCCGTTTGATTTCGTCCTCGTTGTGCAGGGTGGCCCGGCTGACGGTGGAGCCGGAGACCAACACCGGTTGGAGTTCCGCCACGGGCGTGATGGCCCCGGTGCGCCCGACCTGCACGCCGATGGCCAGCACCTCGGTTTGCGCTTCTTCCGCTTCGTACTTGTAAGCCGCCGCCCAGCGCGGGTGCTTGTTGGTGCTTCCCAACCGGTCTTGCGCTGACAGCGAGTTGACTTTAATGACCAGCCCGTCCACTTCGTAGTCGAGAGTGGCTTGCTTCTCGCGCCATGCTTCGATGAGGTTTTGGATTTCCTCAAAGGATTGGCACAGCCGGGTTTCCTGATTGACCCGGAATCCGAGGTCGCGCAATTTATCCAGTTCCTCCATATGCGTTTGGAAAGTCGGGCCTTCGACATGACCGATCCGGTAGACCCAGATGTTGAGCGGACGCTTTGCGGTGATGCTTGGATCGAGCAGGCGTAGGGACCCGGCGGCGGCGTTCCTGGGGTTGACGAACGGTGCATCGCCTGCGGCCTGCCGCGCGGCATTCAGTTTCTGGAATCCCGCGCGATCCATGTACACCTCACCCCGCACTTCCAGATAAGGGTATTTTTCAAAATCACCGGTCAGTGACAACGGAATGGCGCGCAGGGTTTTCAGGTTGGCGGTGATGTTCTCGCCGGTCTGGCCGTCACCGCGGGTCGCCCCCTGCACGAATTTTCCATGCTCATAAGTGAGGGTGACACCCAGCCCGTCGAATTTGAGTTCCACCACATACTCGACCTGATCGGTCCCAAGATTTTTAACCACGCGGTGGTGGAAATCGCGCACATCCCCGATGTTGTAGGTATTGTCGAGGCTGAGCATAGGAGTTTTGTGACGCACCGGCTCGAACTTTTCGGAAAGCTTGCCACCCACGCGTTGCGTTGGCGAATCGGGGGTGATCGCTTCCGGATGCTCGGCTTCCAACACCTTGAGCCTCTCCATCAAGCGGTCGTATTCGCGGTCGGAAATCTCCGGCTGGTCGAGAGCGTAATACAAATGATCGTATTGCCGGATTTTCTGACGGAGTTCTTCGATTTCTTTTAATTGGTTTTGGGACATGGACAACCTGCCCGGCGAAGCGCCGGAGCAAAATGGGTCAAACTCGGTTTCGCGCTCAATAACTGTTGGCATGGTTCCAGAGGTCAGCCCTCTGCCTCCCCTGCTAAGG